>DRLZ01000120.1 GCA_011322755.1 Crenotrichaceae bacterium | reverse complement strand
TTGTAAGCTGGAAGGACCATTGTTTATCGCAGATTTCCTATCGCTACACGTTTATTATTTGTCACTGGATTTTCGTAGCAGACGGTAAACCAAAGGCCAGATCATTGCACCGATGATCGTGGGTGACCAGTATGACCAATCTGCTCTCGGCATACCTTGAACACTTGTGGTGATATAAATGACAACTCTGGAGAGTAATAATAATGAGAAAACCAGAAAACACTGCTGGATCACGGCATAGTGTCGCACTTGCCGGTATAAAACCGCCACGATGTATGCGCACACAGCATAAGCCAACGCGTGTTGTCCTAATAATTTGGTGGTAAGGACATCAGTAAGTAACCCAACCAGCCATGCTGATCCGATACTGAACTTGCTGGGTATGATGAGCGCTAAGGCAATAATTATCAGGAGAATCCAGTCGGGGTTGAAGGGAAAAAAAGCAGGAGGAATTGGCGCAATTCTCAGCATCATTGCCACGATGAAATAAAGAATTATTTTAATCAGTGACATGTTGACTAGAGTCTGGTGATTTTGATTGATCGCTCTGTGGATCCAGTGCGACCGGTGTTTGATCACTCCAGACGATCATTAGTTCCCGACTCCGGTTTAAATGTGCCGCGGTACTGGCAGAAATGTTCAGGAACGGTTTGTCTGGCTGAATAACTACCTTGTCAACTGTGGCGACTGGATAACCTGCTGGAAACTTTCCTCCCAAACCGGATGTAATTAATAAATCACCGGATTTGACATCAGCATTGTTTGGCAGGAAGGGCAAGGATAATTGATTGCTACGACCATTTCCTACAGCAATCGTGCGCAGGTTGTTACGGTTGACAATAACCGGAATGGCATGGCTTGGGTCGGTTATCATCATCACCTCAGAGGCAAGCGGCAAGGCGCGAATTACCTGACCGATGACACCAAAGGCATCAAAAACCGGTTGGCCTTTATGTACGCCAAAGCGTAACCCTTTATCGACCATAACCGTATGCTTGTATGGATCCAGGTTTACTTCAACAACTTCGGCAAGAAGAACATGCTCACCCATGGAATAAGAATGTTCCAGTAATGCCCGCAGTCGAATATTTTCTTTTTCCAGTGAAGCAAAACGCAATAACTGGGTTTTATCAATCAGTTGTTGCTGTTTCAATAAGCGGTTTTGTTCCTGAAGCTTTTCGAAGGAAGAGAATGTCTTGTCAAGATGACGCTCAATTCTGCTGGGTATGCCAACGCTGTATTGAAGCGGGTAGACGATTGTTGACAGTATGTTCCTGACTGTATCGAGCTGACGAAACTGCAAATCACAAATAATCAGCAATAATGATGCAATGACTGCAATCACAGTGCGTATTTCTAGCGATGCTAACTCTCCAAACGGAAGTTTGATAATCGAATCCTGTTGTGTGAAAGATAACTTAGTCTTTACAAACCATAGGCTTATGTTTATTGCTATTCCAGAGAATAGTTGGCAGCGAATTTACCATCTCTCATTTGTTCCAGAATCGCACCACCGCCTCGCGCTACACAGGTTAGTGGATCCTCGGCAACATGGGTAGGAATCCCTGTTTCTTCCGCGATTAACCTGTCCAGGTCTGTTAACAGTGCGCCGCCACCGGTTAACATGATTCCTGTGTTCGCAATATCCGCACTTAGCTCTGGTGGTGTTTGTTCCAGCGCATTTTTAACCGCATCGACAATACCGGATAATGGTTCCTGTAATGCTTCGAGAACCTCATTACTGTTGAGTGAAAAAGCTTTTGGTACGCCTTCGGCGATACTTCGCCCTTTGACCTCAACTTCTTTGACTTCAGTGCTGGGGTAGCCACTGCCAATTTCATATTTGATCAGTTCTGCAGTTGTCTCACCGATCAACATACCGTAATTACGGCGCACATAGTTGACGATAGCTTCATCAAAACGATCACCACCAATTCGTACAGACTCAGAATAGACAATTCCGTTCAGTGAAACAATTGCAACTTCAGAGGTGCCGCCGCCAATGTCAACGACCATTGAGCCAATTGCTTGCTGAACGGGCAAGCCGGCACCGACAGCAGCAGCCATTGGCTCTTCAACAAGATAGACTTTGCGAGCGCCTGCTTCAGAAGCAGATTCTCTGATTGCGCGTCGTTCAACCTGGGTTGATCCGCAGGGAACACAGATCAACACGCGTGGGCTTGGGCTGAACGGGATAAATTGATCCTGGTGTACACGTTTGATGAAAGTTTTTAACATTTCTTCAGTCATCGTAAAGTTAGCGATGACACCATCTTTCAAAGGTCGAATAGCAACAATATTACTTGGTGTTCGACCCAGCATTAACTTTGCCTGCTTCCCCACAGCGGCAATTCTTTTCGTCCCTTTTATTTTATCTTCCTGGATGGCAACAACAGAAGGCTCATCCAGAATAATTCCCTGGTTTGGAATAAAAATCAATGTGTTAGCGGTACCGAGATCAATTGAAAGATCGTTGGAAAATAATCCGCGTATTCGCTGTGGTAGCATAGGTTACAAGTCCTTGAAATGGCATCAAAAAATGATGAAATAGTGTTGTAAAGTTTTTGTCAGTTATGAGCGTAAACACAAAGTCTATGCACAAGGCTTGATGTTTGAGCATTCGCTAAAACGAATCCTGTCTGCGGATTCCAGTTACCTGACATTGATGAATGGATGTGCTGACGTCAACAGAATCGTATTGTTTCGATAGGCATGATCAGCTATGAACCTCATTTCTCTTGCATGTTTGAGTGATTGACTGGCAATTTTATCAAAATTTTCATAATTTATAAGGATTGATATAAATCGAGAGGACACTTGTGCTGTGCAGCTTGTTCCCGACTCGTCAGCAAACAACAGACAAGGCACTTTATGTTACGTTATTCTGTTGTGTTCATTTCAAACCATCAATCACCGGTGTTGTCTTTTGTAAAAAGAATTCGTATTGACATATTACGCAATATTCAATAGTAGAAATGGATAATATCGATAGCACATCTGAAAAATGAACATATACAGTGTCATTCTGACGTGAAAAATCCGTACAACATCAAAACAAACATAGTCTTTGTTACAAAATGTATCAACTCATAAAGCAAAGCGATACGTAGTCATTGCGGTGGTATAGATAGCCACTCAGTGAGATCATCAAGCTGGTACAGGTGATTCTTCGCGCAGTGTATTCATGCTATGATGGCTCGGCATTTTTCTCTGATGCTTATTTCAAGGTGAACATCGAATGGATTACATACAAGCATTTTGGCTTGCCCTGTTACAAGGGTTAACCGAATTTCTGCCTATTTCCAGCTCTGCACATTTAATATTGTTGCCTGAATTAATTGGATGGGCCGACCAAGGTGTAGGTTTTGATGTTGCTGTTCACATCGGAACATTGCTTGCTGTGGTGATGTTTTATCGAAAGGACTTGAAAATAATTATCCGTGACTGGTTCAAATCAATCACAGGAAATCCTGCAACAATGCATTCACGCCTGGCCTGGCACGTCATTATCGGGACGATACCAGCGGTTTTTGCAGGTTTGTTGTTTGTTGTTATTGATGATCTTTCCGAACAGATGCGCTCACCTTTAATTATTGCGACAACTACAATTGTATTTGGCTTGTTGCTCTGGTTTTCCGAGGCGATTGCTAAAGAGTTACGTCGAATCAAGGAGATGCGCTGGCAAGATGCATTGGTTGTCGGTCTGTTTCAGGCGCTTGCCTTTATTCCTGGAACCTCACGCTCAGGTATTACAATTACTGCTGGATTATTACTGGGTATTAACCGGGAAGGAGCTGCGCGTTTCTCGTTTTTATTGTCGATCCCAATTATTATCCTGGCTGGACTATCAAATGGCTATAAGCTATTTCGTTCAGTTGAGCCAGTACAATGGGATATGATAGCGGTTGGCGTCGTTGTTTCAGCAGTTGTCGCATATTTAACAATTGGCTGGTTTTTGCGACTCTTGGATAAGGTGGGCTTGATTCCGTTTGTCATTTACCGATTGTTTCTTGGTGTTTTGTTATTATATTTATTTTTACCGTATTTTAATAACACATAGAGTGCTCCATTGCCGCCATGATGTGGAGCAGCAGGGCAGAATCCCATTACATTTTCATTTTCTCGTAGCCAGTAATTAACTCTGGTTTTTAGCACAGGCGTATTGTTTTCTGAACGTATGCCTTTGCCATGGACAATACTGATCGCCCGATATTGATTGGCCCGGCTCATTGCTATAAAAGTATCGAGCTTTTTTTTAGCTTGGATAGCAGTTGCTCCATGTAAATCCAGTGTGTCTTCCAATGGAATTGTTCCTCGTCGAAGTTGTTTCAGGGTACGATGCTGTAAGCCCGAACGAATGAATGTCCGGCTAATCGAGTGATCAAGCGTGTCCAGCGGCTCTAGATAATCCAAATCAGTCTTGTCCGTTTCAAACAGGCTGATATTGAGTGGTTTTGGTGAATGTGAATGTGCACGAACCTGTCGTTGGACAGCAAGTGATTTTTTCACACGATTGCGAGGTTCTTGCTTGATGGGTCTCACCGAACCAACAGATTGACGAAACAAATTACTGTCTTCTGTATTATCTTTACTGGAAGTCATTTCTTTACTGATTGAAACAAGTTGTTGAAGTTTATGCTAACCTGTCGATTGTATCTAACTTATCCGACTAATAACAACAAGATAGTGTAGAATCTTCAAGTTGAACGCTATATTGCATAGGTGAAACGATAATCGTGTCAAACCATCATGATAAAAAGAATCGATTACGCTTGCTACTCAGTAATGATGATGGCTATTCTGCACCTGGCCTGGTTAATCTGGCAGCAGGTTTGAGCGCATTTGCAGATGTGACTGTTGTTGCGCCGGATAAAAATCGTAGTGGAGCGAGTAATTCGTTAACACTAGAGCAGCCATTACGTGCGACTAAAGTCGCAGAGCAAGTCATCAAGGTTGATGGCACACCGACTGATTGTGTTCATCTTGCGATTACAGGGTTGCTTGATGAAGAGCCTGATATGGTTTTCTCAGGCATTAATCACGGTGCAAACCTGGGTGATGATGTCCTGTATTCCGGAACTGTCGCGGCAGCAACTGAAGGCCGGTTTCTAGGCTTGCCTGCGGTTGCGATTTCACTGGCATCACACCAATCTGAGTATTTCGATGCTGCAGTGCAGGTTGCGATCGATTTATTCAAACAGCTCGAACACCAACCATTACCGCAAGATACAATTTTAAACGTCAATGTGCCAAATCTGCCGCTGAATGAAATTTGTGGTTATCAGTCAACACGACTTGGGCAGCGGCATAAAGCTGAGCCAGTGATTCAGGCTTCTGATCCCAGAGGTAACCCGGTTTACTGGGTCGGTCCTGCGGGTCCTGAACAAGATGCAGGACCGGGTACTGACTTTTTTGCGATTAGTCAGGGATATGTATCAGTGACACCTTTAAAAATTGATTTGACCCATCATGCTGCAATTACAGAATTAAGTCATTGGCTACCTGATCGGGTGACACGGTGAATTCAGCACATCATCAAGGCATTGGGATGACATCACAGCGCACACGTGATCGAATGATTGAGCGTCTGCGAGAGCAGAAAATTCGTAACCGCAACGTACTTGCAACAATGCGTCAGATTCCACGCCATTTATTTGTTGATGAAGCATTGGCAAGCAGGGCGTACGAAGATTCTGCATTACCGATTGGTTTAAGACAGACGATTTCTCAACCTTATGTCGTCGCAAGAATGACAGAATTGATACTGGAAGATGGTAAGCCCGACTCTGTGCTTGAAGTTGGAACAGGTTCAGGCTATCAGACAGCGATACTCGCCAGTTTGACAGCCCAGGTGTATACAGTGGAGCGTTTGACCCAACTGCAACAGCGCGCGCGCCGTTGCTTGCAAAGCCTGGACTTGCATAACATCGAATATTTGCATAGTGATGGCGGATGGGGTTGGCCTGATCATGCCCCTTATGATGCGATTCTGGTAACAGCCGCCCCGGCAGAAATCCCAACAGGCTTGCTGGGACAAATGGCAGCAAACGGAGTTATGGTTATACCAATAGGCGAGGGCAGACATCAGGAATTAACCAAAATCACGCGAACAAGCAAAGGTGAATTCGAAGCAGAAGTTATTGAATCCGTCACATTTGTTCCATTATTAACAGGAAGCCAGTAAATGTTTCAACGTTTATACGATAATGTACTTGGCTGGGCGCGACATCAACATGCCCAGAGATACCTTGCAGCACTGAGTTTTGCAGAATCATCTTTTTTCCCTGTTCCGCCAGATACAATGCTGGTGCCCATGGTTCTTGCCCAGCCTGACAAAGCCATTCGTTATGCGTTGATAACCACCATCAGCTCTGTTATCGGGGGCTTGTTTGGTTATGCACTCGGTTATTTTGCAATGGACTTAATTGAGCCACTACTGCATCAATTTGGCTACTGGGAGAAGTATCTGACCGCGCAATCCTGGTTTAACGACTGGGGAATCTGGGTTGTCTTCCTGGCCGGATTCTCACCCATTCCCTACAAGCTGTTTACAATCAGCGCCGGGGCAATGAATATGGCACTTGTTCCATTTATCCTCGCATCAGCTATTGGACGTGGAACACGCTTTTTTCTGGTGGCTTTATTGATCCGGATGGGTGGGGAACGTTTTGAAAAACTATTGAGACGTAATATTGACATGATTGGCTGGGTTTTGGTCGGGTTGTGTGTTGTGCTCGCTGTTTTCCTGTATAACAAGCCATAAACAGGTATTGCCAGGTCACTAACCGAAAGCGCGGCTAATCCAGCACTAGTCTCGCAGTTAAAGTAACGACACGTTGTAATCGAACCGGTTAATCACGTAATTGGATGGGATTATCTGGCATTTGTATACCTTCCCATCCATATTTCATAAAGTTACGAATATTGGCATGTGAGGAATCATCAGGATTTTTAAGCACATCAATGTGGTAGTAATCGCCGAACAGCTGCAGTGTCTGTTGCTGGGTTAAACCGTGCAGTCTGGCAAAAGCAAAAATTTTACAAGATCCTGAATTGGTTCCTGCCGGGTTAATGACCGTATCAACACCTTTCCCATTCTCAAATGCGGTTGGCGTGAACAGGTAATGTTCATCTATCACCTGCATTGACAACTCAAAACTGACTGGTTCTCCTGACTTGACGGTGGTGAGAAATTGATTAAGCGTTTGATTTGTAGTCATTCGTATACCAGGTTTAAGTCCTTGTTGTTTGGAAAAGATGTATTAGACCCACTTACAAAACCAGCAAATCACAACCGACTGAGGTTGTGAATATAGACACATTGTAACAAATATAAGGCGATGGAGAGCATCGGGCATGAGCATAAAATGTGATATTGGAATAACCAATATTGCTTCATAGTAACGTTGTTTTTATGCGCATAGCATTCGAAAATGAGTAAGATGTAAAGTTCTTTTTTTTTTGCGTAATTAATACACCATAAGTCATGTTCAACTTATTGTTATTTATAAATAAATTATAAATATTTGTAATTAGCTCCTGCAGATCAAGTATTTGCCGCACTGTTCTTCGCAACCATCAAATATCTTTGTTGTCAATGAATCATCCAACCCAAATTATTCCGATATCAAACCTTGTTTTGTCATTAGCGCCTGTTTGTGTAGTGATCTGCATATTATTCTTTTGGACACGTAGTCATGGTAATGCTACATATGCCATTATTCGGATGTTGATTCAGTTATTACTAATTGGACATCTGCTAATGTACCTTTTTAAAACAGAAAACGTTTATATTGTTTCACTGGTTTTGATGATGATGGTTGCCGTTTCTAGCTGGATTAGTATGCGGGAACTTATGATAAAAAATATTAGAATTTATCGTAATATTCTTGTTTCCGTGATGATCGGGGGAGGACTGACTCTTGTGTTAGTTGTGAAGGGAGTACTGGGTCTTGAACCGTGGTATGTTCCAGATCATATCATTCCTCTTGCGAGTATGATTTTTGCGAATGCAATGAATACGCTGAGTCTTGCTGCAGAGCGACATGAGGCGGAGTTGAATCGTGGTGCTGAATACGTGGAAGCTCGTAATATCGCTTATAAGACGGCACTTATTCCAATTACAAACTCAATGTTTGCAGTCGGCCTGGTTTCCTTGCCAGGAATGATGACAGGACAGATATTGTCTGGTGTGTCACCATTGATCGCTGCTCGATATCAAATCATGGTGATGAGTATGCTCTATGGTTCTTCTGGTCTTTCAGCAGCATTGTATTTATTTTTTGCCAGAAAATCATTGGTTAAATCGTAAAGAACCTATGGCGTTGTTACCTTGTTAGAATTGATACATTGAAGAACCAGAAACGATCAAGCCTTATTTCCTGGACAGGATGCATTGATTTTGTACGTCATTAGGGAAGAAGTTTTCCTGAAAGGTTTATTTTTTCGAGATTAAAACTAAATGTACGTCTTAAATCTCATGTAATATTGTTACACAACCGATCTTTTTCATGCTGTTGTTACTAGAATAGCTAGACGGATCCCCTCTGTGTTACTGACATATATTGGCTCGAGGCGACGAATTAAATAAGGAACAAAATATGCTTCATAAAGTACAAGTAAAGCTGATTTCAATCGTTATTTTGTTTATCACTGCGATGCCAATCAGTTTTTCTGCGTTAATTGTCAACCCATCTCTTGAAATCAAACATTCTGTTTTTGTGCAGCCAATCCTGGTATCAGATGATGATGGAAGCAATACAGCAACATTTTTTGGCGGGGCAAGCAGCCAATCTGTTATTAAAGGCTATGTCGATGATATCTGGGCGCAAGCAGGAATTGATGTCGATTTTCTAGATACACATCAGTGGAATAATAGTATTGCAAATTCAGGAACCAGCTTGCCTCGTTTAGCTTCAGATCTGGAGTGGATTATTGAGAATGGTGAGCGAGCGAACGTCACTAATCCGAATTCAAATGTTATTAATATGTTCTTTGTCAATGTTGCTGCAGGGTTTAGTCTACTTAGTGAGAACACAGCTGCTGGTCTGGCATTTGTGGAAGGTAATGGGATTTCACAATTTGTGGGTCGAAATTTGCTGTCGTTTCCAGCGGGGCAGGAAGCAATAGCGACAGTTGTTGCACATGAAATTGGGCACAACCTCGGGCTTTTTCACACGAATACGTTTGATTTTTCAGAAGGTAGTAAAAACCTGATGTGGTCAGGTGGTCGCACTGGTCAGTTATTGAATTCAAGCCAGATTACTATAGCTTTAGAGAGCAGGTTTTCAACTCCTCTGACTTCAGTGCCAATACCAGCAGCTGTATGGTTATTTGGTTCAGCTTTACTTGCGATGTTTGGGTATAAGCATCAACTCAAAACAAGTCTGTAAGTTACCTCGGAAAGATATCCCTGTTTTGGCTTTGTCTGTGTCCGTCTAGTGGTGTCCAGGGTAGACAAACAGACATAAAAAACCAGCAATGACGCTGGGTTATGGATGATTTCGTACTGTGCTGGACTATCAATTGGTGGAGGCGGCGGGAATCGAACCCGCGTCCACAAATCCTCTGCCTTCGGCTCTACATGCTTATCCGTATCTTTTATTTAACTATCTATAACCCGACCGGCAGGGCACATAAATAGCGATTCCGATAAGTGTTTAGCAAATCCGCGTCGGACGCGCTTCAGTGCGATCTTGTGAGAAGTGACACCTGATTACGGACGCACAAGCACGGCTCCGGTCAGATGGCACCCTACTGGGTATTAAGCAGCGAGTGCGTAGTTGTCGTCGTTGGCAACTAAAAAGGTTACAGCTGGATTTACGAGGTAGTCTGTGCCTCGGCATGCACCTCGGGTTTCGCGATCCGCGTCGAAGCCAGGTCGCCCCCATAAGTGTCACTAGTTAGATAGTATAACTGTATTTTAGTTCACTACAAGATCTGGTGTTGATATTTGATACTCTTAGTGGGAACTTGTTGGCTATTACCCGTGTTTGAGAATGCGTTGTTTTTCTCGTTGCCAATCGCGATCTTTATCGGCTGCACGCTTGTCGTGTAGTTTTTTACCCTTTGCAAGACCGATTTCAAGTTTTGCCAGACTTCTTTTCCAGTACATTGCGATTGGAACCAATGTGTAGCCTTTGCGTTCGACTGCACCGATGAGCCGATCAAGTTCTTTTTTATGCAACAGTAGCTTTCGTGAACGGGTTGGGTCTGGCTGAATATGTGTCGACGCAGTATTCAATGGTGCAATATGAGCCCCAAAAAGCCAGGCTTCGCCATTTTTAATCAATACATAGCTTTCCTGCAATTGCAGTTTTCCAGCGCGCAGTGACTTAACTTCCCAGCCTTGTAGGCTCAAACCTGCCTCAAATCGATCTTCGATAAAATAATCGTGTTTGACTTGGCGATTCAAGGCGATTGTAGAGCTTGGTTTTTTTGCTTTTTTCTTTGCGGCCATACTTTTTTCTTTCGCTATGTGTTGGTATTTAACTGACGCAACTTGTAAAGTTTGGTATTTTACCTGTTTTCATGACAATCGTTGAAGATTAGTTTTGACGGATGTCGATGTGGTTCGGTTTTTTTGCAGGATACTTTAATGATTGGTAATAACTCAACATCTCAAGGAAAATGGTCTTCCCGCTTCGGATTTATTCTGGCAGCGACAGGCGCCGCTGTCGGGCTGGGTAATATCTGGAAATTTCCGTATATTACCGGTGAGAATGGTGGCGGTGCATTTGTTCTTGTGTATGTGTTGTGTGTCTTGCTGATTGGAATACCTCTTATGATTGCTGAGCTTAGTCTGGGCCGGCGCGCAGGTAAAAGTCCGGTCAATACATTGGTTGATCTGGCGCGCGAATCGGCTGCATCACGCTGGTGGTGGCTGGTTGGATTGATGGGTGTGATGGCCGGATTTTTGATTCTGTCGTATTACAGCGTGGTTGCTGGGTGGACGCTTGTTTACGCCATCAAGATGATTACCGGGGCATTTTGGGGAATGGGAGCCAGTGAGATCAGTGGTGTTTATGATCAATTGATCAGCGATCCAGTACAGTTGCTTTTCTGGCATTCGCTGTTTATTGGTGCAACCATGTGGTTGGTCGCGCAAGGCGTGCAGGACGGGCTGGAAAAAGCAGTGCGCTTTATGATGCCTGCTTTGTTTGCTTTACTGTTAGTCCTGGTTATCTACAGTCTGCTGGTTGGTGATGCAGGACAGGCAATCAGCTTCCTGTTTTCGCTTGATTTCGACGAACTGACAGGTGAGGGGGTGTTAATTGCACTTGGTCAGGCGTTTTTTTCAATTGGCCTGGGTATGGGTATGCTGATTATGTATGGTGCTTATTTGCCTAAAGAAGTTGCCATTGCTGAGTCCAGTTTTATTATTGCTGCTGCTGATACCATTGTTGCCTTGCTGGCAGGGTTGGCGATTTTTCCTATAGTTTTTGCAAATCAGCTGGAGCCGGGTTCAGGTGCAGGATTAATTTTCCAAACATTACCGATCGCTTTTGCGCAAATGCCTTTGGGGTCACTGTTTGGGTTTTTATTCTTTCTGTTGCTGGTGTTTGCAGCACTATCATCATCGATTGCGTTAATCGAACCCACTGTGCGCTGGTTGATGGAAAGTCGCAAGTTATCACGTGCGGATGCATGTCTGTATAGCGGTGTTGCTGTATGGCTGGCAGGTATT
>DRLZ01000119.1 GCA_011322755.1 Crenotrichaceae bacterium | reverse complement strand
TACGCCGTGGTCAGCCAACCTGCCATATCGCATATGATGAAGCAACGGCCATTCTGGCTGGGGATGCCCTGCAAACACTGGCATTTCAGGTCATTATTGAAGATTCAAAACTGGTTGGCAATGCACATAGCAAGCTGAAAATACTGGAAACGCTTGCCTATGCCAGTGGCTCAGTTGGGATGGTCGGCGGACAGGCGATTGATCTTGACGCTGTCGGCAAGCAATTAACCATCCAGGAACTGGAGAATATGCACTTGCATAAAACCGGCGCACTGATTCGTTGCAGCGTTTGCATGGCGGCGTTGGCTGCTCCCAATCTCAACCCACGAACGCTAGAAAACCTTGACCTCTATGCCCGTTCAATTGGTTTATCGTTTCAGATACAAGATGATATTCTCGACGAAGAAAGTAACACTGAGGCATTGGGTAAAACCCAGGGCAAGGATCGCGATAACAACAAGCCAACCTATCCTTCATTGCTTGGAATGGACGGTGCAAAACACAAAGCCCAAACATTACATGCAGAAGCAGTCAATGCTTTGAGTCAGTTTGGAAATGAAGCGAATCTATTGCGTGAATTATCCAGATATATTATTGAACGCCAGAATTAGCCGGCAAACAAAATACAAATCGAAAATTGTTTTCAGCACTGCGTGTCAGATAGAAACATCTTGTTTGCTTGTTTTGCACACAAATATTCCGGTTTCCATGCGTACTAATCATTCCATATGACGCGTATGTTGGGTAATATCTCAGCATTTTTATCACCTGACTAACAACAAGATCAGGAAATATTTGCTTGAAAACAACGGAGTTTAGACTGATAATTCATCATCAAGCCAGTTGATTGTGAGTGATCCGGTTTTTCGATTTGCTCTGAAAATAATGAGATATTCAGCACGTACTATTCTTATTTTCATATAATTCAATCACTTGTGCTAACTCAAAAATTGAGGGGACTTGTGAATACTAACACTATCTTCAAGTCCAATGGGCAACTCGCAGTGACTCAATGATTCACTCTTGTTGTAAATTAACCACAGCGGACTGCAAGTCTGCTGAAAGTTAACAAGAGATCATGTTTATTGTGAAAGATGTCGCTGACGATTACCCTTTACTGTCTCAAATTGACAGTCCTGAAGATCTCAGAAGATTTGATGAGAAACAATTAATTGCACTTGCAGATGAGGTTCGCCAGTTTTTGCTATCCAGTGTCAGCAAAAGTGGAGGACATCTGGCTGCCGGACTGGGGACAGTGGAACTCACTGTAGCACTTCATTATGTTTTTAACACACCGGAAGATCGTATTATCTGGGATGTGGGTCATCAAGCTTATCCTCACAAGATTTTGACCGGACGCAAACACCAGCTTCGCTCCATCCGTACCACAGGTGGATTATCACCGTTTCCAAAACGCGCCGAGAATTCTCACGACGCATTTGGAGTAGGACATTCAAGTACGTCAATCGGTGCCGCTTTGGGAATGGCGACAGCTGCTGCTGTTAAGGGTTCAGATCAGCAAATGATAGCAATTATCGGTGACGGTGGAATAACCGGCGGAATGGCATTCGAAGCACTGAATCATGCCGGAACCCTGGATGCAAACCTGCTCGTTATTCTCAACGACAATGAAATGTCGATTTCACCCAACGTTGGCGCGCTGAGTCGCTATCTGGCCAAAATACTCTCCAGTAAATTCTATACAAAAGTACGTGAAGAAAGCAAAAAAGCACTGACTGCACGTGCTCCTGGCGTCTGGAGGCTGGCACGACGTACAGAAGAACATGTGAAAGGCATGGTGGTACCCGGTACGTTGTTTGAAGAGCTTGGGTTTAACTATATCGGCCCGATTGATGGCCATGATTTACCCGACTTGCTGGATACATTACAGAATATCCGCCAGCTGTCAGGACCGCGTTTTCTGCATATTGTCACCAAAAAAGGCAAAGGTTATCAACCTGCGGAAGATGATCCGGTTGCCTATCACGGTGTTGGCAGCTTTGATCCAGAGCTGGATCACCTGCCAAAAAGCAAGCCTGCCAAGCCAACCTATACTGAAGTCTTTGGCCAGTGGTTATGCGATATGGCCGCCAAAGATGAACGCTTACTGGCAATTACCCCGGCCATGCGCGAAGGTTCAGGTCTGGTTGAATTCGAAAAACAGTTTCCAGCACGTTATTTTGATGTCGCTATCGCAGAACAACACGCCCTAACCCTGGCTGCTGGACAAGCATGTGAAGGTTTAAAACCTGTCGTCGCAATTTACTCAACATTCCTGCAGCGCGGTTATGATCAACTGATTCATGACATTGCATTACAAAAACTACCGGTTTTACTCGCCATTGATCGCGCCGGGCTTGTTGGACCTGATGGGCCAACCCATGCAGGAAGTTTCGATCTCAGCTTTCTGCGCTGTATCCCGAACATGGTCATCATGGCCCCTTCTGATGAAAATGAATGTCGACAAATGCTGTATACCGGCTTCCTGTATGAC
Source organism: Crenotrichaceae bacterium (assembly GCA_011322755.1). Classification (GTDB taxonomy): domain Bacteria; phylum Pseudomonadota; class Gammaproteobacteria; order Methylococcales; family DRLZ01; genus DRLZ01. The sequence continues at coordinate 177 of DRLZ01000119.1, read as the reverse complement.
GATGGCCCATCTGCCGTGCGTTATCCCAGAGGCCAGGGGCCAGGTGTTGCTGTCAACAAAGAGATGACTGCAATCCCAATCGGTAAGGCTGAAATCCGCAACAAGGGTGATAAAATTGCCATCTTGGCATTCGGCAGTATGCTGCCTGTCGCTGAACAGGTTGCACAAGAGATCAAC
>DRLZ01000118.1 GCA_011322755.1 Crenotrichaceae bacterium | reverse complement strand
TGTTGATGCGGGACATGAGCTGGCAAGTCATGGAATGGAACATAAGCGGGTAACTCAACAGTCTCAATCCGAATTCAAGATGGATATCACTGAGTCCAGAAAACGGCTTGAAGATATCAGCGGGCAAGCTGTGACTGGTTATCGTGCTGCCAGTTACTCGATTACCCACAATACATACTGGGCTTTGGATGTTCTTCAGGAAGCAGGGTATCAATACAGTTCCAGTATCTATCCAATCAGGCATGATTTGTACGGTATCCCCGAAGCGCCGCGTACTGCATATAAACCAATTGCTGGTTCGCAGTTTCTAGAAATCCCGATTAGTACGCTACATTTCGGAACCAATAACTATCCTTGTGGCGGCGGCGGGTATTTCAGGCTGTTTCCTTATCAGTTATCACGCTGGGCGATTGAACGTTTGAATCACAAGGAGCAACTGCCTGCCGTATTTTACTTTCATCCGTGGGAAATTGATCCCAATCAGCCGAGGCAGCACAATATCTCCGCTAAAACAAGGTTTCGGCATTATCTCAATCTGTCAAAAATGGAGCAAAGGCTAAACAAGCTACTCTCTGATTTTCAATGGGATACCATGCACAATGTTTTTTTAAACGATTTGGATCAATATCCACACGTTAATTTTTCAGTGATTAAGCCACAATCCAGGGCTGCCTGATTTTCTATTAATTGAGCAATAAATCACCAATCATGTCAGGCGCACTGCAGATAAAAATACTTGCTGATGACCAGTTTGACCAATGGGATGCATTTGTAGAGCAATGCCCTGAAGCGACTTTTTTTCATCAAGCCGGTTGGTTTGAAGTCATCCTGTCGACAGGTCACACTCCGTATTTTTTCTATGCAGAACGTGATGGTGTCATCGAAGGTATTCTTCCGCTTGGTCATATTCGCAGCCTGTTGTTTGGTAATAGCCTAATTTCTGTACCATTTTGTGTTTATGGTGGTGTCGCAGCGCTGAATGATGAAGCGCGTCAATTGTTAGACCAGACTGCTTGTGACTTGGGGCAAAAACTGGGTGTCGATGCGATTGATTTTAGAAACAGAACTGAGTCAGGCAAGGATCGAATCAAGCAGGATTTATATGTTACATTCAGAAAAACAATCAGCGCTGATGATGATGAAAATCTGAAAGCAATACCCAGAAAACAGAGAGCGGTTGTGCGTAAAGGTATCAAGTCTGGACTCAGCAGTGTGATTGATGCTGATTCAGCACGATTCTATCCGCTTTATTCTGAAAGTGTACGTAATCTTGGTACGCCAGTCATGTCCAGGTCATATTTTGATTTGCTCTTGAAAGTATTTGGCAGTCAGGCAGATATTCTGACCATAGAAAACAATGGGGTAGCTGTCAGCAGTGTGCTTAACTTTTACTTTCGTGATGAAGTACTGCCGTATTACGGGGGCGGGGGTAATGCAGCAAGGCGCTGCAAGGCAAATGATTTTATGTACTGGGAAGTGATGCGTCGTGCCGCTGCGCGGGGAATCAACTTATTTGATTTTGGAAGGAGTAAACAGGGCACCGGCTCGTATCGTTTTAAAACACATTGGGGGTTTGAACCTGAGCCTTTACATTATGAGTATGTGCTTGTGAACGCATCTGAACCGCCGAACCTGAACCCGACCAATCCAAAATACCAGTATTTTATTTCAGCGTGGAAACGTTTGCCTCTAGCCGTTAGTCAATCAATCGGTCCCTGGCTGGCTAGAAATCTAGCATGATGATTCGCTGCTGTGATGCTGAAACTTTTTGTGACTTAGAGCCGTTTGTTGCGCGATGTTTTCTGGCGTTTTAAGTTGTCAAGCCAGCTGATATTTATTCATTCGGTACAGCATCGTGTCACGAGAGATACCAAGCAATCTGGCCGATTTGCTGCGATTGCCATTTGTTCTGCTCAGTGCCTGGCGAATCAGGTCAATTTCCAGGGCTTCCAGGTCAATACCTGTTTCCGGTAGAGAGAAGCCTTGATTGGCAGTAGCAGATGGTGAAGTGATTTCCTGAGGCAGATTTCCTGAATCAATCGTTTGACCTTGCCGCAGTATGCAGAGTCGCTCACAGACATTTTTTAACTCCCTCACATTTCCTGGCCAGAGATAGGACTTCAGGGATTTATAAGCAGCTTTGGTCAGCATCGGTTCTGCAAGATGATGCTCTGTGGCTGTATTGTGAATAAAGTAATCCACCAGAGCAGTAATTTCTGAGCCGCGCTGCCGTAGTGGCGGTAATTCAAGCGGAACGACGTTGAGGCGGTAATACAAGTCTTTTCGAAAAAGACCTTGTGATACTCTTTCTCCCAGATTACAGTTAGTCGCTGCAATAATGCGCACATCAATCATGTCAGGATGAGTTTTACCAACAGCCTGACATTCGCCAGATTCAAGAAAACGCAACAGCTTGCCCTGCAAGGACATGTCGAGAGAATCAATTTCATCCAGAAACACGGTTCCGCCGTCAGCCGCTTTCAGCTTGCCTGTCGAGTCTGCGTGCGCTCCGGTAAAAGCGCCTTTGATGTGACCAAATAGCTCGGATTCAGCAAGTGATTCCTGGAGTGCAGCGCAATTGATCTTAATAAAAGGCTGTGTGGAACGTTGACTGTTTTGCTGAATGGATTCTGTTAGTAATTCCTTTCCCGTTCCTGTTTCACCAAGAATGAGCACAGTCACATTGGTGGCAGCGGCCATTCTAGCGTTTCTAAGTACGGACTCCAGTGCAGGAGACGTACCAACAAGATTGTTTAACATGTTCATGTTAATACCCTTTAAAGCTTACTCGAGATCCATAGGGTGGAATCTGAGTGGATTTAGATCCGGGAATGCTGCAAAAAAGGCAATTCCTAATAAAAACAGACCTGCAATAATCTTAAATTTACGGACTGTGGAGAGTGTTGTCAAGAGATTGGTCATTAAACCAACTCCCATGACAGCGGGTAAAGTTCCGATTCCAAAAGCAGTCATGGTTAAGGCACTACCAATTGGATCGCCTGTAGTTGTTGCCAATGCCAGCGCCATATACACTAGTCCGCAAGGTAGCCATCCCCAAATAATTCCAAAAAACAAGGCTTGAGGAAGTGTGCTGACTGGAATCAGTCGTTGCCCGATTGGTTCGATAATACGCCAGAAACGTGCCCCAAGTTTTTCAATGTGGGCAAAACCAGGAAACCAGCCGGCCACATAAAGCCCTGCCCCGGCCATAAATAATGCAGAGATAATTTGCAATATTCTGTGCCCATGTTCTTCAAAGGGGAGCAGGAATACTTTTCCTAACAAACCAGCGATTAATCCACCCAGGGCGTAACTGACGATCCGCCCCAGATTGTAGTGAAATACAAACAGAGTGAGTTGTGATTTCTGTTGACGGATTTCCTGTCGCAAGCTGAGTGTCAAGGTGCCGATTATTGAGCCACACATACCGAGGCAGTGGAAGCTGCTAAACAAGCCCATGATAAATGCAACCAGGAATGAATGATAAAAACTGGGGTCGATGACGTTCACGGGGTCAAACATTACCACAGACGGTTGTCTAGAGAAAACAAAATGCAGCATCGACCTGGGTGAAACTGTGTCATATGCCACAGTCGACTGTGGCATATGACACAGTTTTAATGTAGTTAAGGCTTGATTTGATAGTGAATAGCAATCGTTTAAAGGGTGCGCGAGGTATGGCACGCAAGATGCATGCTGTCATAGTCTGGTTTCTTGTGTGATAAGTAAAGATATGCTGGAAAGCGTTATTGCTGCCAGATAACATAACTAAGATACGGGGTGATTCTTCGGCGTTGGCAGCAAGAAGCATGAACAAAACTCATCATACGAGTCAGGACAGATAAAACCAATAAAGAGGTGAAAAACAAATGAAACACAATATGATCAAACGCATGCTTTTTATTGCGGGAGTAAGTGTTGCTCTGCATGTGTCAGCTGAAACAGAATTATTACCAACCATCCAGATCGAAGGCCAGGGCACACGACCAGGTCAAATTGCGGTGACACCTGAATCTGGTGGAGCCCTGGACTCAGCGCTATTGCTAAAGCGTGTACCAGGTGGCAATGTGAACCGCAATGGACCATTAACAAACCTGCCGCAGTATCGTGGATTGTTTGGTAATCGGATCGGTGTAAAAGTGAATGGTGTTAACGTAAAGGAAGCAGGTCCGAATGCGATGGATACGCGATCCAGCGCAATTCCAAAATCACTGGTTAAAAGCATCAAGATTTATCGAGGCATTGCTCCAGTCAGTGCAGGCATGGAAACCTTGGGTGGTGCGATAGAAATTAATTCGCGTCGAAGTGAATTTGGTGAGAGTGGAACGCCGGAGTTTCATGGTTTTGTGAATGCTGGCTACAGCTGGGTCGATTTTGGGCGCTATTATGGCGGTATGTTGGGGTTGTCTAATGACACACATCGAATCAATGCTGGCGGCAATATTGAAAAGGGGAACGATTATAAATTTAAAGGCAATAAAACAGTCAGGCCAAGCCAATATGATCGTGAAGTATTTTCTGTAGGATACGGGTTTAAACCTGTTGAGAATCATGAGATATCAATTGACTACGATTACAGAGATACCGGGCACACAGGGACTCCATCATTACCCATGGATATTGATTATGTGCGTTCCAATATTGGAAGTATTGGCTATAAGGGAAAATGGACAGATACCCTGGATGTAACGTTTCGAGGTTTTTTTGATCGAGGTCGTCACGGCATGAGTAACCATTTGTTGCGCCCAGCACCTAGACCTGGCGGTGGGGCTCAGCGGTTTCGAGAAAATACCACAAAGCTACAAACAGGTGGCTATAACCTGCATTTTAATTTATCGGATGTGCATGATGGAAATCTGATAGTTGGTTTTGATGGTGATTTGGCTGTTAATGATTCTGTGGTTTCAGATTTTACGAATCCCAGGTTTTTTCTCGATAACTTTGTGAATTCAACAAAGGATCGTTATTCAGGTTTCATTGAATGGAATGGGGATGTAGCAGAGCGATTGAATCTGGAGATTGGTTTTCGTTACACCTATGTACATATGGACTCAGACAAGGTTGATGGTGCGCCGGCGCGTCTAATGCCAGCAGCAATGGCGGTTAGGGATCGTTTCAATAACGCAGATCGCAGCAAAAATGATCACTTGTTTGATGCTTCAGCCGTATTGCGCTACACAGCATCAGATAGTTTTGATCTGGAACTCGGTGTCGCACGCAAAACCAGAGCGCCAAGTTATCAGGAGCGTTATTTATGGGCACCTCTGGAAGCAACTGGCGGTCTGGCTGATGGTCGAGTTTATGTTGGTGCACCGGATCTGAATCAAGAAAAATCCTATCAGATTGAACTCGGTGCTGACTGGCATGATCATGGTGCTTATTTTGCACCACGAGCATTCTACCGTTATGTTGTTGATTATATCCAGGGGCTACCGAGCAC
>DRLZ01000117.1 GCA_011322755.1 Crenotrichaceae bacterium | reverse complement strand
GCCGGAATTGAACCGACTGTTGGTCTTACCATGCCGACAAAAGCCAGATGCGGCATATCGGGATGAATACAGCCTTTGAACAGGTCGAGGTGGTTGTACTGCCACTGATTTGGGAATTCAATACTGCATACCCCGGGTTTGTAGCCAGTATTGAGGATGACAGTGTCGACCTTCTCATAACTGCCATCTTCAAAAAATACACCGTTGGCATCAAATGATTTAACAGAACCTTTTGGTGTAATTTGATCGGACTTCATCAGGTAGAAAATATCATCTGGCGGCGCAGATGTACGTGTCAGGTTGCCACTGATATTTTCAATCATTGGTTTTGGCCAGAATTTGATATGAAAATGGTGAGGTACCAGCGCTTGTGGGAACCATTTTTCATATTCTTCAAATTTGACACCATAGTCGGAATAAAATTTAAGATTTAAAGTGATGTTGATTTTCTTGAGGGTACGGGGAATCTTGCGATAAAACCAGCTCAAACCACTGGTGAGCAGTTCCTGGTAACCAATCATGTGTCGACCAATCTGCCAGAACTGCATTTGGTCAAAAGGGTTTTGAGATCCTTTGACGACACGTGGCGTCACTGCAACGCCTGATGAAGACACAACCAGTTTTTCGGTCTCAGGCGCCAGCTCTGAAATCAGTCCAACACCAGATTCACCCATACCAATGCATAAGACATTTTTATGTTTGAAATCATTGGCATTTTTGTATTTTGAACTGTGTATCACTTCGCCTTTGAAATCATTGATTCCGTCAAACTCAGGAATTGAAGGTGTGCCATGAAGTCCGGTGCAAACCACAACAAAGTCAACATGTTCATGGTTGCCATGGTTTGTTACAACATCGAATGTCTGATCACTGTTTTTGTTGATCGATTTGACTTGAACGTTATAGTGAATAAGAGAGGTCAGTTGAAAATGATCGGCAAATGAAACCAGATAATCAATCATGTCCTGGTTGGTGACGAAGTCAGCATAGCTTTCCGGCATTGGGTAACATCCATATTCAGTCACCCATTTAGATGATGTTAACGTATACGTGTTCCACGGTAAATTACTCCAGATACCGGCTATACGCGGGTTGCTGTCAAGTATTGTGACAGCTATGCCTTGCTCTTTGAGTTCTTTTGCTGCGATTAATCCTGCTGAGCCCGCACCGATGATGATCGCTGTTTTTTTGTTATCCATGATTATCTTTTTGTTCTTGAGTGATTGAGTGGTGAGATCGCGAAATATTGTTTACCGAATAATTGAGAATCGCTAATACATCCCCAATTGTAGCTGAGCCGCCTCAGACATCATTTCCCGTGACCATGGCGGGTCAAACACAACTTCGACCTTAACACTGGCAACACCGTCCAGACGTTTGATTGCTGATTCTACATCTGTTTGTAATATCGGCCCCATACCACAGCCCGGTGCTGTAAGGGTCATTTTAATGTCGACGTCATGTAATTCTGCATTATTTTCATTCTCAACAGGCGTAACATTAACCTCATAAATTAGTCCTAATTCGGTAATGTTGACTGGTATTTCCGGGTCATAAATACCTTCCATTACCTTCCAGATGTTTGCTTCCAGTGACTTTGCATCCTGTTGATCGATTAGCCCTTCTGTGGTGACAGGTTGTTTGCCAATAGCATCTGCATCGATCCCGGCAAGTCGTACCATCCCCCCATGCATTGTGGTAAGAGTAATGCTGTTTCCTAACGACTGCATAATTGAGACAGTTTCACCTTCTTGTAAAGTCGTGGTGAGACCATCGGGGACTGTGACGACATTTACATCACGTGTTAATTGAATGCTTTCTGATTGTTGATTAAACATGTTTATTTCTCTCTATGCTTCAAGCAGCGCTTGTGCATCGATGATTTGTCCGTGTACCTGGTCACCTGTTTTATCCAGTAAACGCAAATAAAATGGCGTAATTCGATTAATATTGATGCGTTTCTGTCTATTTTCAGCAGGGTAAGCGCAGTGTCGCAAGTGTGTGTTAATTGGACCTGGGATCACAGTATTGACGCTGACTTTTCCTGCTTTTTCCAGTTCTTCTGCAAGGATATGAGCAAATTGTTCCAGACCTGCTTTGGCAACTCCATATGCTCCCCAATACGCCGAACCGCGACGTGCAACCGAATCTGATGTGAAAATGATACGACTGTTAACCGTTTGCTGCAATAGCGGTAATAAGTGAGTGGTAAGCAAATAAGCTGCTGTCAGGTTGACATGAATCTGTTGTTGCCATGCAATCGCATCAATATCAATAACAGGCGATGGCATGTCAAACAAGGCAGCACAATGAATAAGACCATGTAATGCGCCGAATTGTTCGCTTAATTGAGCCAGTAGATCAACATAGATTACAGGTTGTGCGACTAAAAAATCGACAGGACAAATAACAGGTTCGGGATGTCCGGCAGCAAGGATATGATCAAATACGTGTTCAAGCTTTGTGGTATTTTTATCCATTAACACCAGCGTTGCTCCCAAAGCAGCACAGTCTTTGGCAAGTTGACTGCCGAGGTCACCAGCTGCGCCACTGATTAAAATAACTTTGTTTTCAAGCGCCGTCTCTGCAATAGGCTGTTTCCATAAATTCAGATCAAACTGTGATTGATCTGAGTGAATGCGATCAGACATGTTGCATCACCCAATCGAGTATCTGGTTGGCAGTATCAACCACGGCATTGGCGTCCCAGCTCTGTGGTGAATCATCCGCTTGAATAAAACCGTAAGCTGCAGCCAGTGATGGCATCATTGCGCGTTGTGCAGCTTCAATATCGGTTCTTGCATCACCGATATACACACAATGACTCGGTGAACTGGCAGTGATGCGGCAAGCTTCCAGCAAGGGGGCAGGGTGTGGTTTTGAATAGTTTGTGGTATCACCACTAATGATACAGGCAGCGCGCTTGTGCAGATCGAGTTTCTCAAGCAGTGATTGGGTTAATCGGGTTATTTTATTGGTGACTACGCCCCACTTCAGGTTGTGTTGTTCAAGTTCTTGTAAAACCATCTCCATGCCAGGGAAGAGGTGACTGTGATTGGCGATATTGAGATGATAATGATCAACCAGTTCAGTTACCAATTGTTGTTTGTATTGCTCTGGAATATTACCAAGCGCGAATCCAAGCATTCCTGCAGCGCCTGTTGATATATATGGCGCAACATTGCTGAGGGAGACCGTCGGATGCTGGTGTTTCTCCAATACAGCATTCAAAGCATTCACCAGATCAGGCGCTGTGTTAACCAGTGTTCCGTCGAGGTCGAAAAGCACTGTGCGTATCCGTCCCGGTTGTATCATTCAGCTTTCTCGTAGGCTGCCAGATAATTGACATCAACATTATCGGATAATGAAAAAAGACGTGTGATCGGGTTGTATTCGATACCCTTCATATCCAGCAGTGCCAGATCAGAAAGGCGCGCCATGTTTGCGAGTTCCGAAGGGCGGATAAACTTCTGATAATCATGGGTGCCTTTAGGCAGCATCTGCAACAGATATTCAGCACCAACGATTGCCAGTAACCAGGCTTTGCGATTGCGGTTGAGGGTGGAAAAAAATAGTTTTCCACCCGGTTTTACCAGTTTTGCACATGCTTGAATAATCGAACCAGGATCAGGAACATGTTCCAGCATTTCCATGCAGGTAACAACATCAAATGTCCCGGTATTTTGATCGGCAAATTGTTCCACGCTGATGGTTTGGTAATTGAGTTTAACACCGCTTTCCAGACTGTGCAGTTCAGCAACGTCAATTAAATCTTCACTCATGTCAATTCCCGTGACATGAGCGCCAGCTTTAGCCATTGCTTCACTGAGAATTCCGCCGCCACAACCTACATCAACAATACGCTGATCACTGATGGCGACTGATTGAGAGATAAAATCCAGCCGTAACGGATTGATTTGATGCAGTGTTTTGAATTCTCCCTGTTCATCCCACCAACGCTGGGCTTTCGCACCAAATTTGCTGATTTCATCCGGGTAGACATTGGTTTGAGTGTGCATGGTGTGTTTCATTCCGTTGAAAGAGGTAATCGAGGTGAGTGTGTTGTGTTCATTGGCATCGACTTTACGCCTGCCATTTTACGCCAATCGATGTTGCCAGTCTGCAACCTTTTGCTTAAGATCAGTGATATTAATTTCAGTCAGGTGTCCAGATTGTACTCGATGCTGACCTGCCACCCAAACATCAGTAACCTGGTGACGCTGGGTTGCGTAGACCAGCTGAGAGATTGGATCAAACATCGGTCTGGTTGCCAGTGTATCCATATCAACTGCAATCAGGTCAGCACTTTTCCCGCTTTCCAGTGAGCCGATTGTTTCATCAAGCGCTAACGCTTTGGCGCCATTAATGGTTGCCATTGCCAGCGCTGAATGGGCAGGGATTGCACTGGCATCGTTTGCAACCGCCTTGCCAAGCAGCGCAGCACAACGTAGCTCACCGAGAATATCCAGCTGGTTATTGCTTGATGCACTGTCGGTACCCAGTGCAACATTGATACCGGCATTTAGGAATTGATTAACCGGACAAAATCCGGATGCGAGTTTAAGATTTGATGATGGGCAATGGACGATATGCGCACCAGATTGTGCGTATTGCTCAATTTCAGCGTCAGTGACATGAACCATGTGCACACCCATCAGAGAATCTGATAATAACTCCAGTTCCGATAATCGCTGTAAAGGGCGTTTGCCGTTGCGTGCCATTGCCTCATTCACTTCATCTGCAGTCTCATGGATATGCATGTGAATCGGGATTTCTAGTTCATGCGCCAGGGCGCGCATGCGCTTCAGATTGGTATCGCACACGGTATAGGGGGCGTGTGGTGCAAACGCTGTACGAATGAATGGGTTGCCGCGTAGCTGATCATGTAGTGCCAGACCTTTGGAAAAGTATTGATCCGGTGTTTGTGCCCAGTTGGTTGCAGCATCAATCAGAATCAAGCCGATACAGGCACGAATACCCATTTGCTGAGCGAATTGGGCGGTAATTTCAGGGAAAAAATACATATCATTGAAACAGGTAATACCTGCCTGGAGCATTTCAGCAATGGCCAGGCAAGTCCCGTCAGCGACAAAATCTTCATCAACCCATTGTTGTTCAAGCGGCCAGATATGATTTTGCAGCCAATCCATCAAAGCAAGGTCGTCAGCGATGCCTCGCATCAGGGTCATGGCTGCATGGGTATGGGCATTGATTAAACCTGGGAGCAAACAGTGCTGAAATAATTCAATCGTTGTTTGTGGCTCAAATTGATCGTCAGCTAGCTGCCAGGGCAAAATATCAATGATTTTCCCATCTGAAACAGCAATGGCATGTTTTGGATAAACCTGATTTTCAGGAACGACAGGAATAATCCAGCCAGCTTTGATGATTGTATCAATCTTCATGTGTGATTAGAGTCTGTGGTTTATTTAAGGAGACGGGTGTCAGATCATCAATGATCAGGCTGATTGTATCTGGCAATGTGTCTTTATTTAATATAGTTAAGTCATTCAGGTCGAAATGCTTTTTATCGCTGATTTGAATGAATTGGTGTATTTTGTTGTAACATGTTCTAACGCATGCAGTATAAAAATCTGAGAGAATGTAGCACATTACGGAGACAGTGTGAGTGGTCTCGATTTTTTTGATCCAGGAGTCAAGATTGATGAGTATAAAACAACTGGGTAGTGATATCGTAATTGATGTCGACCATATCGACACAATAATCGTCATGCTACTGATTTCAACATTATTGCTAATCTCTGTACAGCCTGTATTTGCAGAAGATGAAGCGGATAGTGAAGTCCCTGACTATCAGTGGCAAACTGTTGATGTCGATACAGAGTTGGAAGCATTGGCAAAACAACATGGGCTGGTGATTCGCGGTATCGATAAAACTAGTGAGACAGAGGCTGTGATTGCAAATGAACCCTTACCTGCAACACTAAAGCGGTTGCTCGGCGATTTTAACTACATGGAAATTCGCGATGATGACGGAAACCTCCAGCAAATTAACATAATAGGATTGAAAGGCGCTCCGCCTGAGCATTCCAGCACCACAGTTATTTCAACTGAGCAGGAAGGCGGGCATCATAAAATTAAAGTTGGTCTTACCGGTACTGATGGGGTAAGACATGATGTGTTGCTGCTGGTGGATACGGGCGCTGATGTTGTGGTGTTGGAGGAGGCGATGATTGATGTTTTGCAACTGGATAGAAAAACCTTGACCAGACAAGTGGTTAAAACAGCAAATGGTGAAACAGAAGCATTGAAGGGAAAAATACCTGTGGTACAAATAAAAAGTGAGAAAGTAGAGATGGTTGAGGCTGCTTTTATGGATAGAAAAAAACTCGGTGGGCAGCAATTATTAGGTATGAGTTTGCTTGGTAAGTTCAAAATTACGCTGGATGATTTAAATGGAGAAATGACATTGGTTCCAAATTCAGAGGTGCCATAGTTTCCATCATAAAAACACAGCATCAATCCGCCAAAAGAACTTGTTTTTCTATCCGTGCAGAAGCTACCCCTGAACCGGCAATTGCAAGCTGTTGAATGGCGAAACTCAGAACTCACAATTCTTGATCAGCGTTATTTACCTGAGGTCGTCAGTTATCATCACCTGAGAACTGTTGAACAGGTTGTAAATGCTATCCAGACCATGCAAGTCAGAGGCGCACCTGCGATTGGTATCGCTGCTGCATACGCTGTAGTGCTGGCAGCGCGGCACTGTTTTGCTCAACATGGAGACGGCTGGAAGCAAACAATTGCAAAACAGGTCAATTTGCTTGCTGATTCCCGTCCGACAGCCGTTAATTTAGTGTGGGCTTTAGATAAAATGTCCGCGCTGATCGAAACTATTCAGGGTGATCCGGAATCAAAATTGCTGGCCATGGCCAGACAAATTCATCAGGATGATATTGATGCGAATCTGACCATGGGGATATATGGCGCGGATATACTCGGAAAATGTACTGCGGTGTTAACCCATTGCAATGCCGGAGCGCTGGCGACAGGTGGTTATGGTACCGCATTAGGTGTCATTCGCAGTGCCTGTTCCCGCGGGTTACAACAAGTCTATGCAACTGAAACCAGACCCTGGCTGCAAGGTGCGCGTCTTACAGTTTGGGAGTTACAACAAGATGGTATCGCGTCTACATTGATAACAGACTTGGCATCGGGTTATTTAATGCAGCAAGGCAAGATCGACTGGATTATTGTTGGTGCTGACCGGATTGCTGCGAATGGAGATACTGCTAACAAAATTGGTACTTATGCTTTAGCTACACTGGCAAGGCAACATGGAGTGAAGACGATGGTCGTTGCGCCATGTTCGACAATTGACTGGACACTGATCAGTGGTGAAATGATTGCGATAGAACAACGTGATCCCATGGAATTACTACCAGACAGCTATCAAGGTGATGATTCTCTGGTGACTGCCTGGAACCCGGTATTTGATGTGACTCCAGCACATTTAATTGATGCAATTGTTACTGAGAGAGGTGTTGTATTCAAGCCGGATGAAAACGGGATGAAAAAACTGCAATCATCAGCATCTCAAGAGTCACAAGCAGAGTAATACAGGATGTGAGCTTGAGACCTTGCTTTCATTGTTCCTGAATAATAAGGACATGAGACGATAGTATAAACCCATGCATTATTGACAGTAAAACTATCTTCAAAAGTGATGAGATGGTGATTGTCGACCAGTACAAACGGCGGGAATTCGGCTCTGATTGACGATTTAGGTGGAATGAGCGGTATACACTACTTTTTTTCTCTGGTGTTGTAGTGTATAAAAAAGTTGTAAATACAGTGCAGTGATTTGCGAAAATGTTCATGCACTGGATGCTGGGGTTTTATGTGTGGAGAGTAAATTATGGGACTTGAAGCAGTTGAATTGATCATGGCAATCGAAGAGGAATTCGATATCAGCATTCCGGATGAAGAATCTGCAAAACTGGATACCGTTGGGAAACTGTATCAGTACATTCTGGATATCCTCTATGTCAAACAGTCAGAGAGTTCTATCCAGGTTGATGAGGAAGATGTGTGGGAAAGAACCCAAGATGTTATCGTCACCCAGCTTGGTGTGAGTCCCGAACAAGTGACGGAAGATGCCAGTTTTGTTTCTGACCTTGGTATTGATTAAGTCGTTACCCTGCTAGATCACGATAAGACAGTTGACTATTCGGCGTTTGAATTTCGAATGATAACCTTGTCGATGTTGTTATCATCAATCTCATCAGGAGAGCTTGAATGAATCAAATCTTTGCAATCGCAATCGGCGGCGCAGGAGGCGCAGTGTTGCGTTTTTTAGTCAGCAATGGCGTTTATGGCTGGCTGGGTAAGGATTTCCCGTATGGGACGTTAACAGTCAATGTAATCGGTTCTTTTCTGCTTGGTTTAATGACCACAGCGCTGTTACTGGAACGGATTGTTCTCGCTGAAGAATTTGCGTTGGCATTGCTGGTCGGATGTTTTGGTTCCTTTACTACATTCTCCACATTTTCTCTGGATACACTGGCACTTCTGGAGCAAGGGCATCTATTAAGAGCATTAACCAACGTGCTGCTCAATGTACTGCTTTGTGTTACCGCAGTCTGGGTTGGTCTTAAAGTTGGCAAGTTTTTACATTCATCTGAAAACGGTGTTGTGCACTTGTTTGGTGTTGCCTTTCCGTTCGCATTTGTGGTCATTACCCTGGTTGTATCAATCATCATCGGGTTTGTTGCACGCCTTGTCATGCATCATAATGGGGTTGATATTGAAGTTCAGGCGACATCTCTTTTATTTGTGATTGGGTTCTTTATTACATTCTCAAGTGTTTATCTTGTAATGTACGTGATTGAGCTGAATATCGCGCCAAATCAGCAATTATCGACCATGCTTGGTGTCTTGCTAGGGAATACTGCCTTATGTGCAATAGGCGCCCTGACAGGTATTCATGGCGCACGTTTGCTTCAATAAAAGCCATTCAAACAATCTGGAGAAAATATACATGCTAGACCCTAAACTGTTTCGTCAGGAGATGGAACAGGTTACAAATCAATTGTCACGACGTAATGTGCAGCTTGACGTTGCTCTACTGGAACAACTGGAAACTCAACGTAAAGAGGTGCAAACACGAACCCAGAAGCTACAAGCTGAGCGAAATGCACGATCAAAAGAAATTGGTAAGGCAAAAGGACAAGGTCAGGATATCCAGCCATTGCTGCAACAGGTTGAGTCTCTCGGAGACGAGCTGAAAAAGCAGGAAACCAGTTTGAACCGGATTCAAGAGCAGCTGCAGAGTTATTTTCTGCAACTACCGAACATTCTGGATAACGACGTTGCTGATGGAAATACTGAAGATGACAATGTTGAAGTTTCACGCTGGGGTAAACCGCGTCAATTCGATTTTGAGGTCAAAGATCATGTTGATCTTGGTATTGACCTCGGACAAATGGATTTTGAGGCGGCCGCTAAAATCACCAGTTCAAGATTTGTCACCATGCGTGGGTCGCTAGCCAGGTTACACCGTGCATTAACCCAGTTTATGCTTGATACACACACCACTAAGCATGGTTATACTGAGTGTTATGTCCCTTATCTCGTCAATGCAGCCAGTTTGACAGGAACCGGACAGCTGCCCAAGTTCGAAGAAGATGCGTTTAAAGTTGATTTTGATCCACTACTCTATCTGATTCCAACGGCAGAAGTTCCAGTGACGAATATAGTACGCGATGAAATTATTGATCATCAACAGTTACCGATACGAATGGTTGCACATACTCCTTGCTTTCGGAGTGAAGCAGGGTCATATGGAAGGGATACGCGAGGGATGATTCGTCAACACCAGTTTGAAAAAGTTGAACTGGTTCAGATTGTGCGTCCTGAGGATTCATCAGCCGCACTGGAAGAGCTAACCTGTCACGCAGAGATTATTTTGCAACAGCTTGAACTGCCATATAGAAAAGTCATGCTGTGTGCAGGCGATACCGGATTCTCGTCAGCAAAAACCTATGATCTTGAAGTCTGGTTGCCAGGTCAGCAGAAGTATCGCGAGATATCCTCATGCAGTAATTTTCGTGACTTTCAGGCACGCAGACTGAAGGCACGCTGGCGTAACCCTGAAACTGGAAAACCCGAGTTAGTGAATACAATAAATGGTTCGGGTCTGGCAGTTGGCAGAACCCTGGTTGCAGTGATGGAAAACTATCAGCAAGCCGATGGCAGTATTGAGATACCCAAAGTATTGTTACCGTATATGGCAGGCGTTACCGCAATAGCAGTCTGATTATCATCGTACTCAATCTGTGCATCTCATCTATTGTTGAAATTCTGTTGATTATTCAGAAAATATCTCTTTCATTATTGTATGGAAATTCCTGATTTCACTGATGTGCACATTCTGGTTGTCGGTGATCTGATGCTGGACCGCTACTATTCGGGTGAGACGAAACGGATTTCACCTGAAGCGCCTGTTCCTGTCGTGCATGTGGATCAAATGCAGGCCAGGGCTGGTGGAGCGGGTAACGTCGCGCTGAATATCCGTAATCTTGGTGGACGTGTTTCTCTGTCTGGTTTTATTGGTAATGATGGCAATGGTGATGAATTACTTAATCATTTAAAACAAGCGGGTATTCAGTGCCAGATTCAACGCAGCGATCAAGCCCGAACAATTACCAAACTGCGTGTGTTAAGTCGTCACCAGCAATTGATCCGGCTTGATTTTGAAGATGGTTTTTCAGCGCTGGACGATTTGTCATTATTACCCGATTATCAATCTGCACTGGTCGATGCTGATGTCGTTGTGTTATCTGATTATGGTAAAGGCACTTTGAGCGCATGTCGTACTTTTATCACCCTTGCCCGTGAAGCTGATATCAAAGTGTTGGTTGATCCGAAGGGAACCGATTTTACACGCTATCAAGGTGCAACCGTGTTAACGCCGAATCGACAGGAGTTTGAGGCTGTGGTTGGGCAATGTGAGAATCAACAGCAGCTGGAACAAAAAGGTCAGCTGTTGATGACTCAATTGGATCTTGATGCCTTGCTGATAACACAAGGTGATTTGGGGATGACATTATGTGTTGAGAACCAGCAAGCAATCCATTTTCCTACCCAGGCGCGTGAAGTCTATGATGTCACCGGAGCTGGCGATACAGTCATATCAACGCTCGCATCAGGACTCGCAGCCGGGCTGGATTTTGCCAAGGCAACCATGCTTGCAAATGTTGCAGCGGGGATGGTTGTTGGAAAACTTGGTGCTGCTACTGTCAGTGTCGATGAAATGCGCCAGTTTATGCAAGTAAAAACTGCGATCACAGCTTCGGCACAGAGTCTGTCTGAGCTACTCAATCTTGTGCAGCAATCTAAATCAAGAGAAGAAACCATTGTTTTAACGAATGGCTGTTTTGATATTCTGCATCCCGGACACTTGCGTTATTTGCAACAGGCTAAAATGCTGGGTGATCGTCTGATTGTACTGGTTAATGATGATGATTCAGTAGCCCGGCTAAAAGGCAAGCAGCGTCCGGTGAATCCATTGTCATCACGTATGGAAATGTTAGGGGCTTTGACAAGTGTTGACTGGGTTGTTGCGTTTTCCGGGGATACACCAGAAAATGAAATCAACATGATTCTTCCCGATATACTGGTAAAAGGAGGTGATTATCAGAATATCAAGGAGATTGCTGGTTATGACTGTGTAATCGCAAACGGGGGCAGGGTAACAACTTTACCATTCAGCGAAGGTTTTTCAACCACTAAAATGATCGAAACCATTCTGAATACAGAATAGAGTAAGATAAAACGAACTGAACTTTATGGCTGGTTGATTGGATGCCAGCAAGGGTGAATCTCTGTTTGAGTACCAGTTGGCTGCTGTACTGTAAACAGAGATCCACATTGAATCTTAACATTGTGTCGTCAAGCTGTTTTTCTGGTGCTTGGCTCTCACTAGAGCGGTAAGAAACTATAAAACGCAATTGAGAAGACGATTGCTGTCCACAGCTGCTTGTTAACACATGTTGTGTGTGCTTGAGATTGCTGTATTGACGCTGTTAACGATTGAATACGTGTACTTGCTTTCATGATAGTACTCCTGTCTATAAGTAGAATCCAGATCAGAATAGTCTTTCATTTTGCTGAGATCTTGATTCAAGTGTAGGTGAGTTAGTCAAAATAAACGAACAAATCATAATTATTTACAAAAAATGTGAACAACTGCACAAAATAAAAAATAAGCTCCAGGGTCAGTGTCATAATTGTTTTGTGATATAAAATAATTGAGTCTGTATGAGCGTTGCATTGTGTTAATTTCATTCTGTTTTCACATCAAATAGCAACGTTGCTTGACGACATTTAACGTCTTGGTCTCGATACGCTTAACCCATGTCAAAATCAAAAGAATTACCAGTTGAACTCTACACAATTGAACAAGTCCGGGCGATGGATCGTTATGCCATTGAGGTGATTGGT
>DRLZ01000116.1 GCA_011322755.1 Crenotrichaceae bacterium | reverse complement strand
TAATTGAAACTGTCATTTCCACTGAAACCAACTTTTGGAGTATAAGTGAATGTACCGTCACCATTATTAACGACTGTACCACCTTCAACTGACATACTATCAGCACTTTCGATACTTAAAGTATCACCATCAGCATCCGTATCATTTGCCAATACATTACCAGTAGTTACTGCCGTATTGTAATCGGTACTGACACTGTCATTCACAGCAACAGGCGCTTTATTCTGAGCTTCCAGCTCAAACAGATAAGCTGCGCCTGCTGTTCTTTGAACTCGATCAGGACCCGCATTTGCTCGCATCGCCCCAGCCATGATAAAGCTTTCACTACCGTCAACTGTGACACTGAGACCAAACTTGCTGTCCGCTTCTCCATCGGGGTGGTTCAACCGGCCTTGCTCTGTCCAGTTGTTCCCAGACCGGGTAAACAGGTAGATCGCTTCAGCTCCGGTGCTTTCAAAGTTAGAAGCACCTACGATAGCGGTATCACCTGCAATATCCACGGAATAACCAAAATTATCTGCGGCTTTTGCATCCGATGCGGTCAGCTTGATTTGCTCAGTCCAGTTGCTGCCTGAGCGTGTAAACAGATAGGCTGACCCAGATTTGGAACCTGCATCATCATCTCCATTCGCACCAACCAGTATCGTATTGCCATCAACAGCAACACTGCCACCAAAGTAATCGCTTGATGCACCATCAGCTGCGACCAATAACGCATTATGACTGACATTTGCCCAACCTGACGCGGGCTTGTTATAAACATAGACACTACCTTGAGAGTTCGATGTACCAAATGCACCAACGACAACTGTATTACCATCTGTATTAACAACCGTTCCGAACCGGTCACGACCACTAAGACCCTGCCCACTCAGTGTTGCCTTATGGCTCCAATTTGCACCGGCTCCATCATAGATAAATACCTCACCTGAGCTTTGGGCAGCTTTTTTCCCTGAAGCACCAACGACAAGTGTGTTGCCTTTTAATGAAACTGAACCTCCAAAAGCTTTTTCTGCACCACCACCCGGTGCCGTCAACTTGACCGTTTCAGTCATCGCTGCAGGCCAACCGCTGGCTGGCTTAACATAAATATAGACCCCTCCGGAATCAGTTCCACCGGAATGATCATTTAAAGGCGCACCCAAAACAATCGTATTGCCGCTGATTGATGCGCCCATACCCAATGAATCACCTGGCTCACCATTGGCAGGGCCAGAACCATCCGAAGCCGTTAGCTTTGAGACTTGCTGCCAACCTGAAGCAGTGCGCTCATAAACATAAGCAGCTCCCAGGCCATCATAATCTGCAAAAGCGGAAACAACAGCTGTATCACCATCAGAAGATACTACCCAGCCATATGCAGAGCCTGTAAAAGCATCATCGGCAACAAGTTTACTTTGGGAAGAGACGGGAACAGCGCCTATAGCGGCTCCCGATGAAAGAATAAATAGACTTGAAAACAAACCTGAACAATAGAAATGCTTGCGCGATTTCATAATGAGTCCCCTCTTGTAACAACAATGAGAGACAACCCTGTCGGAAAAATTAATCCTTAACGAGCAATTGATACCGTCTTATATTACCCACACAATTAGTTGTGATATGCCTCACTTTTTTACTAAAGTATTAACGGTAAGAATACCATCGGCCAAAATAATTTTTACTTTAGTTTTTTTATTCAACTCACTTTCTATAGCTCCCTAAAATAACATCCAACAAAAATTATAAAAGAACACCCCACAGCCCCAAGCCACTGATTACAATCAACATCCCACCCACAACTTGCTTGAATAATTGATTATTTTTTAAAATGGCATCATGAAGCTTTAAACCAACCAGATGCCCAATTGCCGCAGCAGGTAACAACATCAATGAAAACTGCCAATTCAACTTCACATCAAAAGCGATAAAAGTACTCATTTTAATGCCAACCAATACAAACCATAAAACAAACAGAGTATTACGAAGCCGCTCAAAAGTAACATTGCGCATAAAGACAGCCACCATCAATGGCGCACCCGTCAGCGACATACCTGCCACATAGCCGCCAAAGAGCAATAACAATCTATCACTCCACTCTTGATTGCTATGAATAACAATATTGAACACCCACACCAATGCATAAAAGAGAGTCACAGAATAGATGAAGACCACCAACCACTGATTAGGCAAAGTAATCAAACCAAACACCCCGATCAAAGCAGGGGGAACAATAAACAGACTGGATTTTTTCAGATAATTCCAATCCACATCATGAAGGCGGGTACGTAATGTTAGAGCGGAAAAAAACAACAGGTGCAAACCAATCACTGGCAACCAGAATATCGGTTGATCATAGATAAACAGCATCAAAGGCAACCCCAATGCTGCACCACCAAAACCCAAACCGCTACGCACAAAGCCCGTCCAGATAAAAATTAATCCGATCAAGATCAACTGAGTAGTATTGAAATCAAGGAATAAGTTATTCATGTATTTTACAGGCCGACTATTTATTTTTAATAATTGGGTTAGTATATGTACTGCAATGAGGCTCAGTAGAAAAGAGAGAGTACAATGCCCAACGAAATTGTAACAACCCAATCAAAAACAGTAGCAACCATTGTTTACGCCTTACAAGCAGCCTCTTTTTTTCTGGGCATCACCCTGATTATTGCCGTAATAGTCAATTACGTTAAAAATAATGACGTTAAAGGAACCTGGCTGGAGTCACATTTCAGGTGGCAAATACGCACCTTCTGGTTCAGCCTGCTATGGGGAGCCGTTGGCTTCATCACAATATTCATTGGGGTTGGGTATTTAATTTTAATAGCCAATACGATCTGGCTTATTTATCGGATCGTTAAAGGTTGGCTGCGATTAAATGATGGGCTGCAAATGTATCTCTGATACCCTAACCAAAACGAGATAACTAACCCGTTTTTACAAGGCAGTTTCCATAATTAATAGCTGCGCTATCTTGCGAAAACACTATAAATCACGCAGTCCATCAGAGGGTTCGACACGTGAAACTCGATAACCCGCCAGAGCCGATGCAACAAGCGCTGCACCGACTGTTAGCAAACCAGCAATCAAAAAATGGCTCGGTAAAAGACGGCAGATTGATCCACCAATATTTAATAAATCTACCAACAGTAGATTGATACTTGTCTCCACAATCAAATAAATCACGCAAGCCAGCAACCAGCCTAAAATACCGGTAAAGATTCCTTGTAACGTTGGAAACCAGACAATACTTCCGGTACGCAATCCAACAAGCCTTAAAATACTAAGCTCTTTTCGTTTTCGGTCAACATTCGCCCACAAGCTCGCACCTAACGAAAAAGAGGCTCCTGTAATGCCGATCAATGCAATCACCCAAAATAAAATTGAAAGGTTTTTATCAATATTCTGAACCACTTCAATGTCTGCTGTTTTAGCTCGCACTTCCAGCCCCTGGCTATATAAAACTCGCTGTAATGGAGCGACATCGTAAATAGAACGGGCATAGAGACGATACCCTGGAAATAGACGTGGTTCGTATGCAACCTCCCCCTCCAGCCAACCCAGCTCAGGAACTGCATATCCATCGCGAAACTTCTCTGTTGCCACAACAATATCCAATGATACAAATGCACCATCACGACTAAACAAAGCTTCATTATTAATTGCTGTCACAACCATTCCCATATGAACTCGTTCACGCTTTCCCTGATAGCGACGATGCAAGCTTCCGTCTATTTTATCCCCCACAGAAACATCGAGTTTACGTGCTGCGGATGCGCTTAAAACAACAGCTTGCAACCCTTCTGGTGGTGTGATTGATTCGCCCAGCAGAGGATCACCCTTTGCTGAAGGGATCAGTTCAACCGAGACGATACTTCCTCCTGACAAACGTTGTAACTGCATGGTTGCTGACAGGGTACGAGTTCTGGGAATAATGAAAGCGACATCAGGCCTGGCAGCCATTTCAGCAAACCAGTCCAATCCAAAACGACCACTTCCGACTGGGCGAATTTCCTGATTCTGAGGATCTTCTACAAGTTGGTTCACCATGCTGCTGACAACACCAAACTTTAGACCGAACAGTATCATCATCGGTGCTAATACCGCCGCCAGGGCGAGTACAAAGCAACTGGAAAGCCGCCATTCATACAGGTAGTCTTTTAGTGCAAGCCATGCTACATGACGCATCTGATGGATACCCACTGTCATCTAAAACTACCCTGTAAAAATTGATTCGATCAATGCGCC
>DRLZ01000115.1 GCA_011322755.1 Crenotrichaceae bacterium | reverse complement strand
GAGGATTACACCCGCTATCCACGCACCCAGCAGCAAGACTTAAAGCGATTAATGGAATATGATGTTGATTTGGTTTTTATTCCGGAAGTTACTGAAATGTATGCTGCACCAAATTTGACAATTGTAAATGTGAATAACTTGTCTGGCCAGCTGTGTGGTGAGTTCCGCCCTGGTCATTTCAGCGGTGTGGCAACGGTGGTTTGTAAGTTGTTGAATATTGTGCAACCTGATGTTGCTGTATTCGGGGAGAAGGATTATCAACAACTGGTGCTGATACAAACCATGGTCAGTGATTTGAAAATGGCGATTAACATTGTTGGCGTGCCAACAGTCAGGGCTGAAGATGGTTTGGCGCTGAGTTCACGAAATCAGTATCTAACAGCTCAGCAACGCAGTTTGGCAGTCATGCTTTACAAGACGTTATGCAGGGTACGCGAGCAGCTTGAAACAAGTCATCCAGGTGACTTTCGAAAGCTGGAAGATCAACAGATGGAAAATCTCAAACAAGCCGGCTTCAGCCCTGAATACTTTGCGATTCGTAATGCAGATAATTTAACTCAGCCACTCACTGATGCCAGCAACCAGCGTTTGGTTATTCTTGTCGCGGCATGGCTAGGGCAGACACGATTGATTGATAATATGTTGGTGTGATGAGACGTCTATTTACTGTTCTGGTAATCCTGGGTTGTTTTTGGCCATTTCTGTTAGTTGCTGATACAGCATCACTACTTGTTGGTCCCCCAGTGAAGGGAACGACTCAGCCAGCTTCTGAGCAACAAACAATCGACATTCGTGGCTTTGAATCTCCAAGAGAAAGCCTGAAATCCTTTCTGGCAGCAATGGAAGGTGCAAAAAATGCGGATACTGACCGCATTAACGACGCAATCAAAGCACTCGATCTTTCCGGTATCAACGTCTTAATCAGACCTGAGGTTGGTCGTGATCTGGTTTGGAGTTTATATGAAGTCATTAATAACAGCGGCATCAAAAGCAAACGTATCAGTGCAAGGCATGATGAAAAATCACCGTATCAACTGAAAAAACTGGATTCTGGCGCACTGCGTATGATCAGGGATGAGTATGGTCGATGGCTTTTTGATCGTGACACCATCGAATTACTGCCAGCCATGCTGGATGAAGTCAGCAAGAACAAGACCAAGGTTGGAAAAAACAATCTCGATAGCCTTTTACCCTGGCATTTAAAAATACGCAATCAATTACCTGAGTGGCTCAGGGGTAATCACTTTTTGCTTGAATTATGGCAATGGCTGGGTATCTTGTTGACGATTATTCTGGGATCGTTGGCTGATAAGCTGCTGTCATCCATATTAAGCATTGGGATGTATTTATGGTCACGGTGGAGTGCCGATTTCACAACGATTTCGAGGCCTGGCGACTGGTTGCGTCCGTTTGGTCTGATGGCCATGGCAGGTATCTGGTGGCTGTGTTTGAATTTGCTGGGTTTACCAGAAGAATGGTTGGTGGTCTTGCTGGTTGCGGTCAAGGTTCTGGTTGGTATATCGGGAATATGGGGCGGCTGGCACATTGTTGATCTGGTCAGTGATGTCTTTTATGCCAAGGCGCTTGCGACGCCAAACAAGCTGGATGATGTGCTGGTTCCTCTGCTTAGAAAAACGCTTAAGGTGTTGATTGTTCTGATCGGCATCGTTTTTATTCTTTCCAATCTGAATATGAATGTCAATGGATTGTTTGCTGGGTTGGGATTAGGCGGACTGGCTTTTGCACTGGCGGCGAAAGACACAATTCAGAACCTGTTTGGGTCAATCTCGGTTTTGGTTGATCAAAGTTTTCATGTTGGCGACTGGGTTGTGATCGAAGACGTTGAAGGTACCGTAGAAGAAGTTGGATTGAGAACAACCCGAATTCGAACCTTCTATGATTCGCAGGTTGTGGTACCGAATTCACGATTGATTACTGCCACAATCGATAACATGGGAAAACGCCGTTATCGTCGTTTTAAAACAACGCTTGCAGTCACTTATGACACCAGCGCCGACAAACTGGAAGAGCTATGTGAAGGAATTCGGGAACTGGTCAGGATCAATGATTACACACGCAAGGATTATTACCATGTGTATTTTTATGAAATGGCTGATTCTTACCTGGGTATTTTGATCTATGTGTTTTTTTCGACTCCAGACTGGGGTAGTGAATTAAGGGAACGACACCATTTTTTGATGAGTGTCATGCGCTTGGCGGAGAAGATGGGGGTTGAATTTGCTTTTCCATCACGCACTGTTATTGTCAAGCGTGGTCAGGGTTCAGTTGTTCCTGAAAACCTGGAATCACCGCAAGATAAGGAAGCCATCTGGCAACAAGCCCGGATTCTTGCCAGACAGACAATGCAAACCTGATAGTGTCTACTTCTCACACAAGAAAATCATGCCAGTTCGTATTGCAAATGATACTTGTGTTACTTGTGCCAAGCCTGACCGGTTGTGTTGTAAAAACTATTGTTGGAGCAGCGGTCGACACAGCCATTGAAGTTGCTAAAGTGCCTTTTAAGGTTGGTGGCGCAGTTATCGATGTGGTGTCTAATGATGAAGACAGTGATGATGAAGAGGACGAAGCAACAAGTGACGAGTAATCCATCAGCTTCATGTTTCTGGACAGTGGCTTCTTATTGTGCGGATGTTATTGATTCATAGATATGATGACAGACACCTGTTGATAACCTGGTTGTGTCAGTTAACACTGTTCATCTTTGCAGACGGAATAGCAAATCTTAAATCTGTCTGCGATTTTGCTGTTGCAAGGTCTTTTAGAGAAATGAGTGTGAGCACTGTGGTTTGCTGGTTTTCCGGATTTTTAGCTTGTATCAGCAAATCAGGTGTACCGTCAAGATTGTAATCTTTGGTGGCGATTAGTTGCGTTGTCGCATCAAGCGTCCAGGGAAGCGGTTTGATCGCGATGACTGTTTGTTGCGCCATTGACCAGAGTGTATAGCGCTGTGTTCGCTTGTTAACAAAGACCAGATCCGGTGTGGTGTTGTCATCAAAATCAGCAGTGGCGATCAATTCATCATCCAGTTGTTCAGACTGGAAAGTCTGGCTGATGCCTGCAACCTGCGTGGTTTCTGATCCCCACTGGTTGATATACCAGATTTCAGCCTGCGATAATTGCTGATTCCACCAAACGATATCGGCAACACCATCGTTATCAAAATCGGTTACATCAACAGGTTTCCAGTTTTCTACCGGACGGTTTTGAAAAGGACTGTGGATGAGCTTGATTGCGGTCTGATTCATGTACCAGATTGCAATTTCACCACTTTTTTGATGCCACCACACCAGATCTGGGTGCTGATCTGAATCAAGATGCTCCACTGCAATCAGTTGCCAGTCAGTATCATCAAAATTGATCCATTCTTTTTGCTCAATCTGGTGCGCGGTTAACCCTTCGTCAGTTTGTTTCCAGTCAAGATATGTGATTGTCAGCTGACCTGTTGTTGGGTCTCGCCAGATCAAATCAGGATGGCCATCCAGGTTGAAGTCGTCAGGTATTGTTAATGCACCATCAGCTAACTTGTTTTCCAATGTCTGCTGGTGACGTTGCGTTACCCAGCCAATATCTTCAAGTGCGGCGATATCAAGTTTAGTAAACTGCTTGCGTTCACCGGGCTTTAATGCTGGAGTCAATGATGCAGTCTGAGTGGCTCCCTGCACGTTATTTTCAACATCTTGAGCCCAATGTTCCAGTGTGTTGTCTAGAGGGATAAGATCGTTATATTCAAAGTTTGTGCGTTCACCGTCAAAATAGGAGTAAGCTGTTAGCCGAAACCACGCGTCTGATGTTCCGATCCCGAGCAAGTGCCCGAATTCATGTAAGGCGTTTGAATAAAAGTCAAATTGCTCAGCAGGTACATCTGCAGTACTCAAGTCATCGTCAAAATACCAGTTAGCATATAAATCAAATGATAAGTACCCACCCCAGGGTGCGAAATCATCCGCATCATCTCCATGGGTGATACCGGATTGTCCCCGCGTTTCAATATTGTTTAGAAAACTTGCATTACCTTGTGCGTTATATCCACCAACCCCGGCATATCCGAGTAAAGTGCCATGCAAATCACGCGCACCGACAAAAATGATGATTGTGTCTTGCGGAATATCAAGTCGTGGCATTTCAACAAAATAAGTATCTGACGGATGCTGGAATACGACTGTGAACTGATTATTCTCAGATGAGGCAATAGCCGTGAATTGATCTGTTAACAGCTCAGAAAAATAATCAGCAACCGATTCCAGGGTTTGCCTTGCGTAGATCCCTTGTTGCGTCGCGGGGTCAAAGAATCCATTACTGTCCAGTGAATAATCAATCTGGATGTTTAAGGCCATCGTCACCGGGCTAATAACTGTCAGAATGACCAGTAAAGTGTCAGTGATAAATCGAGTAACGTATTGATTCATATGAATGCTGAGTTTTTGTTATTCATCTAAACATTTTTCACTGTGTTTCATGATTACAGATTTAGTAAATCGATAGTTGTATCTATCAACCATACTCTCATTTCCGTTAACACCGCCACAATGAATATAAATGATGTTTTTGGCTAAACAGTGTCGATGTTTGAGTATTGATATCCAGCCGACAGGATCATAAAGCAGGTCAAATTCAATTCCAGTTTCTTCAAGTAATCGTTGCCATATTTCAAAATAAGGCAGATAAGGCTGGCCAAATCGTGCGTGTTGATCGAAAGGAATGATGATCGGATAGCGTGGTGTATCGATATTTAGATGATGCCATTGTTTTTTTAAATATTCAGAATCACCCACACATGGAGTTGTATAAACCGAAAGCTGCGTATGCTGCTGAAGATAAAATGCAGTCGTTCCGGTTCCGGACGGTACAAAAATACAGGCGTCATCAATCTGTTGGTTCATAACCCATTGATTGATTTCGTTTGCAAGTGTGGCAATCCCAAATTCTGCTTCTGCACCTACACCACCTTGTTTCAGAATAATACTTTCAGGGGTTGGGTGTATTATTGGGAACTCAGTTACTTCATGGTATGACATGCCATGTTCACAAGCATATTTGAAGTTTCCGCTAGGATTATTACGTAGTTGCTGAGGTAGTTTTTTAAGATAGTAGTCGAAGCGCCAGTGTTTAATCCTTGCCAGTACTGACAAAGCCAGCATCGCATTGGATTGATTGCCGCCAAATGAAATGATGGTTTTAATCTGTGTATCTTTTAAATACAAGTAATATAAAAACTTTCGTGCTTTATTACCATTGAATATAGGGTGAAGCAAATCATCTCGCTTGACATAGAATGTTTGCCCTTGCACTGTTATACAATCAGTAGGTGAATTGAGGTTGAAGTGAGTGGATGGAGAACTATTAAGCATTGTATCGTATTATTTTACTTGTTATCCAAACACCAAAACCGCATAAGGAAAATACAATTACCCATATGAACATACAGTCATGCAGTTAGGTTGAATACTCCTCAGGCTAAAGCAGATCATTTCGCCTAAAGGCGGTTACAGAACACTGAAATCATCGTCCGGTTCGTTCCGCTTTTGATTCCGGATGTACTCCTTCCAGACTTCGTCTGTTACATTTCCACCCAATCCCCCCTCTGGCCCACAAGTGCTAGTGCTGATCACAATACCACTTCTTCAATTGCGGAAACTCCGACTGCAACTTATGCAAACTTTTCCCTTGCAGAAATTGTACAGCCTTTGATACTGATAGACTCGATGGTATCCCCATCAACTTGTAAACATGTTCGCGTTTGATCGAAGTTAACCATCTACTTACTACGTGCTATCTCATACAATAGCTCTCGGTATCTTAGGCCTACATTGCCAATACCTGATACCGATATTAGTTACCCAAACAAGGTGATATTTGCAGTCCCGGATGGCATAACTTCCATTGTTTGCAAGCTTAAATAAGGTCAGTTTACGATTTCATCCCACCCCCCCTAAAGGTGTGGGATCTACCGATCCCCTATCGGGAACTTTAATTTCTTTGTCTGTGACCATGTTAGTCTGCATTAGTTGCATTCGTACAAATCAATCTTCAGCTAGATTTTTGTCTAGTGATAACATCACAGGTTGTTTATTCACCAGCACATTGATTTTAAGCGTTCTTTCGCATAACTACAGGTCTTAATAATATTCATGAGCAAGGACCCAGGACCAAGCCAACCTGTCATTACTCTTAAAAACAACCATGTCAATTATTGCGTGAGATTTTTATGCCAAGGTATTGACAACTTATCAGACTTCTATGGCAGCTAACGCCGCTCAAGTACACATTGATAAAGAAACGATTCATCGCAAACATGACGATCAGGTCAACTTCGCACAGGCTCTTTCAAAAATGAAAAACACGGTTATCGAACCCCTTGCACTTTCAACTCAGAGACACTGTGTAGATTAATAGAACTATTTGATTACATGGATCGTACAATAGAACCCATACGAAAAGACAGAAGTTATAGCCGGTCAAATGCAAAATCGAAAAATAGAATTTTTATTGTCATTACAAGAGGGCGAAGAAATTAATAGCTCAGCACTTAACTTAATGACATTGGGATCCGCTTCTTTAATCAAATTAATTGCACTTAGTTGAATCTAAGTTTTAAAAATAAAACTGTCTTTTTCAATTAACTCTCCCTTTTTCAAGTGTCTTCATACGTGTTCTAGCACTCTCCGTCATTTCAAGAATAACGATTAAAACAAAACCGATCGCGATACCCAATAATGCAAATATTGCCAGGGTTTTAAAGCGCCCCATTCCCAGTGGATTTAATGATTGCATTGGTGCTGCTACACTGCGAGTAGGACTCAGATTGTCTATCTGAATTTTTAAATCCTGAATTTTTTGTACTTGTTGTTGTATATTTCGATCACGATCGACTTGTATTCCGGAGAGCTCAGCTTGTACCTGCTCGATGTCAGCACGAACAGGAGCCCCTTCCAGATTCAGTTTTTTATCAAAATTGAGTAGATCAAGTTCTATTTTTCTTATTTTATCTTGAGTCGCATTCTGCTGCCGTTGGTTGTCTTTAATGAGAACCTCTTGTTTAGATAACCGATTAGCCATCTTAATGAATAATTGCTCTTCCAGTTTTGTCAGAAATCTCCTAGCCTGCTGTATTTCACTGTCGATCATTAATAATGTCATGGCCTGAGTTGGATTGGTGACGTCCTTGACAGCTTGATCTCTTTTGCCAAAACTTTGTTGAATTTGTTGTTTGATCGCTTCGACTTTCTCAGATATTTTTGTTTCAGCTTTCTGTAGATGAACTCGATCTAACGATAATTTTTTACCTTGATCAATCAATAATTCCAGTTTATTTTTTACACCTTTCAAGGTGTTTTCTAACACTTTGCGTTTTACTTTAACCAGGCCTGGTTCCAGAATACTGTCGTATTCAGATTGTGCAGTCACCAGTTTGGCCTGTAACTGTTTCCGGGTAACATCAAACACCTTTTCATTTTGCAAATAGGCAAGCTCGGCTTCAGCATCTGCTTTCTTTTTGAAAATCGATGAACGAATCACATTTAAAATCCGTGCATGATCTTTTGTGACAGCATCGATTATCTGCTGCTCAATTTCCAGTAACATTTCAGATTGATTTTGTTTGCCTTGTGCTCTTAAAACAATAAGCTTGCTTAATTTAGGAACAACAACATTAAATTTAAGATCTTTAACTTGTCGATTATCCGGATGAGTCTTTGCATAGTTATGTAATACCTGAGGAATATATGCAGTATTCAATTTACTTTTTACAGTTTGTGCATTTTCAAAAAAAACCTGAGTTCCTGTTTCTGTCATCTGTGACCCGATTTCAATGGCAGTCACGTATGAATAAACACGTGATTTGGTATAGAGATATGCAACTCCGGCTATCAAAGAAAAGAATAAACTCCATAACAAAATATGTTTGCGTCTTAGCAACTTTATCAATATGTCAATCATGTCAATTGTTTCATGTTGATAAATCATCATTGACGGATTGATGTTTGTCATTGAACCAGTTTGAATCTTGTTTTGTTCTTGCATATTCGTATTAACAGTAGCTATGAGTTCGAAAAATCTAGGTGATATGAATTGTATCTAATAGATACCTGACAATTGATTATGAACATGGCATATTTCTGATAAAAATAGTGGTGATATAAAATATTATTGGGAATCGTTTACAGAAATAAATGATCTTAATAAGTGTACGCTCATTGTAATGGATAGAAGCTAAGGTGTCCGGATTAGCGAAAGTTAAATGAACAATCTATTTTCAATTCACTGTATGATTTATGTGAATTTGAGTGAAAGTTGATCACGGAGTTCAATTGTTACTACCTGCTTTGGAGCATTAGCAATCACTGAACACAGCTCACTGAGGCATTGCCAGGCATTGCCGTATTCACTACCTTTAACAACCCGGTCAATATAGCTACAGTATTTAAGGGATTCCAGTAACAACGAATGATCCAGTCGAGCCATTGCACTCTGAAGGACTTGCTTTCGTTTTCCCCAAACCCCGGCTTTTTGAAAAACAGATGGACCGGGGTTTGTCGTTTTTTCAGATAGCTTTATAAGCAGGCGTAGCTCACGTGTGATTGCCCATATCACCAGTACTGGCGCTATGCCTTCTAATTTCATCCGCGTGAGTATACGCTGACTACGGGATAATCGTCCTTCCAGAGTGCTTTCAACCCAGGCAAATACATCATAGCGGGACTGATCAGCAACCCATTGTTCAATTTCCGCACTGGTAAGTTTTTTTTGCCCATAATCCAGATATAATTTATCAATTTCCTGTGCCGCAGCCAGTTGATTGCCTTCGACTCTGGCTGCGAGTAGATTGATGCTGTCGCGCTCGATACACAGGCCTTTTTGATGTGCGCGGTGTGTCAGCCATTCCAGTAGTTGTTTGCCTGAAAACGGCTTAAATTGCTGAACCAGTCCGACAGATTTTATCTGTTTTAACCAGCTGGCTTTTGCAACTGTTTTAGATAATTTTTCCGCACTCAACAATAGAATAATATCTGGATTAGGTTTGGATAAATAGTTTTTAAGAATGGCTGATCCGGTATTGTTTGGCTGATTTCCAGTCAAACGTAAATCTACAACTGTTTTGCTTGAAAACAAGGGGCTGATATCAAGTGCTGAGTTCAGCTCAGTCCAGTCAAAACGACTTTCTGTAAATAATGTAATCCGTTCTGAAAAGCCCTTGCTGGAAGCAATCGTTCGAATCAGGTCAAGTGCCTCGGTAAGTTGCTGAGGTTCTTCACCATGAAAGAAATAAACAGGAAGCAGTTTTTTTTCAAAATTTAATTTGAGTTGCTCAACAGGAAACAGCATTCGGAAGAGACTGATTGTGTTTATTGTTTTTCATTTTCAGCATCTGTCACCGGTTGCTTCAAAGCAATATCCAGGCGTTGCAAAAAGTTATTCACAGCGGTTTTATAAATATCCTGCCAGATTGTTTCTTCTTCGTTTGCTTTACCGAGAACCCGTAGCTGCTGGTTAAAATAATCCCGGGAGATTGAAATGGTTTGACTCGGCATGATTTGTTGACCATCGTTGTTGACTACTTCAAAATTAATTTTAAAAGTAAGCTCATATTCATTGGCTTTTCCTCGTTGACTCAAAGACAGTTCACGTCGAGTCCGGCGCTGATCGATGACATGAAGATGTAAATCAGATGCTTCTGGTTTGCGGGTAAGTTGCCCGCCACTTAATTCAAGTGTTGTTTGTAGCTGGCGTGTGAATAGGTTGTATGCAGGGATACCTGTTACATAGATGCGCTTGGTTGCTGTTGGTAACGCTCCAGAACCTTTTAAGCGTAATCCACATCCTGTGAGCAAGGAGATGCTAAGAGCGATTAATACTATCTGAAAGTGTTGTTTACTCATAATTTCCTCGATTATAAAAATGTCAGCCCACAACAATATTGATTAATCGTCCAGGCACGACAATCACTCTCTTCACCTGCTTCCCTTCTATAAAACGCTGAATCTGGTTGTTTTGTATTGCAATCTGTTCGATCTCATCCTTAGACGCATTGGTTGAAACTTCGATACTTCCCCTGCGTTTCCCGTTCACTTGTACAACCAGTTCGACGGCATCTTGTTGCAGAGCCGTCTCATCAACGCTTGGCCAGGCAACATCAACCACTGGTTCGGTGTGTCCCAATGCAAGCCACAACGCATGACACATGTGCGGAATAATTGGAGATAACATGAGCACAATTAGCTCCAGTGCTTCATGGCGTACGGCGACTCCCTGTTGTTGATTCGCTTCTGCTGCCTGATTGTCCGCAAATCTGGAGATGCTATTCAACAATTCCATATTGGCTGCAATAACGGTGTTAAAGGTTTTTCGCTTGCCAATATCACGAGTTGCCTTGTCCAGGGTCTGATATGTTTTTCGTCTCAAGTCACTTTGTTCTGGTGTCAACAGTGTCGCATCCAGTTCAGGAATTTGCTGATGGTTGTTGATAAAATCAGTGACCTGTTTCCAGAGGCGTTTCAGAAATCGATAAGCACCTTCGACGCCACTTTCCGACCACTCAAGCGATTGTTCGGGAGGTGCAGCAAACATGGTAAACAGCCGGACTGTGTCTGCGCCATAGCGTTCGATTAAATCTTGTGGATCAACAGTGTTACCCTTTGATTTTGACATCTTGGCGCCGTCTTTCAGAACCATACCTTGTGTCAGTAAATTGGCAAATGGCTCATCATGCGTAATCACGCCTTCATCACGCAGTAATTTGGTGTAAAACCGCGCATACAGTAAATGCAGGATTGCATGTTCGATACCGCCGATATACTGGTCAACAGGTAACCAGAAATCCGCACGTTCATCCAGCATGTTTTGTTGATTATCCGGGCAGGCAAAACGCGCAAAATACCAGGAAGATTCCATAAATGTATCAAAGGTATCAGTTTCACGTTGTGCTGCTTTTCCACACTTTGGACAGCTGGTGTTAACAAATTGCTGATGACCGACCAAAGGTGAACCTGAACCGGACAATTCAACATCTTTGGGAAGCGTCACCGGCAAATCCGTTTCGGGAACAGGAACAGCACCACAATCATCACAATAAATTATCGGGATTGGTGCTCCCCAGTAACGCTGCCTGGAAACTCCCCAGTCACGCAATCGATAATTGGTGGTTTTTTTGCCATGCCCTGAATCCTGCAACACCTTGGCGATAGCTTCAAATGCATCTTCTGAACTCAAATCATCAAACTGACCCGAGTTGGTTAACCTACCTTTTTCTGTGTATGCACTTTCCGAGCAGTCAAAAGATGAGCCGTCCGCAGGAATGATGACTTGTTCAATATTTAGCGCATATTGTCGTGCAAATTCGTAATCTCGCTGATCATGGGCAGGCACAGCCATCACCGCACCCGTACCATATCCCATCAATACAAAGTTAGCGATCCAGATGGGTACTTGTTTTCCGCTAATCGGATGGATTGCTGTAAACCCGGAGTCTATGCCTTTTTTCTCCATGGTTTCCAGCGTTGCTTCAGACGCCTGGGTTACCTTGCAGGATTGAACAAAGTCAGCGATTGTTGTACTGGATTCAGCTGCCAGCGTTGCCAGAGGATGCTCTGCAGCAACAGCAACATAGGTGACACCCATTAACGTGTCAGGGCGCGTTGTGTAAACAGTGAGTGAATTCGAATGACCTTCAACTGCAAAATCCAGCTCAACGCCTTGCGAGCGACCAATCCAGTTACGCTGCATGGTGCGGACTTTCTCCGGCCAGCCATCGAGTTTGTCCAGTGATTCCAGCAGCTCGTCAGCATAATCAGTAATGCGTAAAAACCACTGTGGTATTTCCTTGCGTTCAACAGCTGTATCACAGCGCCAGCAACAGCCGTCGATGACTTGTTCGTTGGCTAATACTGTCTGGTCATTCGGGCACCAGTTGACGGCAGAGGTTTTTTTATAAGCGATACCTTTTTCGAACAAACGCAGAAAAAACCATTGTTCCCAGCGATAATAGTCAGGATCACAGGTTGCCAGATCGCGAGTCCAGTCGTAACCAAATCCCAGGCGTTTGAGCTGGTCTCGCATATATGCAATGTTGTCGTAAGTCCAGTCGGCAGGATGGACACCATGTGCCATTGCAGCATTTTCAGCAGGCAGTCCAAATGCATCCCAGCCCATTGGCTGCATGACATTCTTACCTTGCATACGCTGATAACGGCTGATGACATCACCAATTGTGTAGTTTCGCACATGTCCCATATGTAACTGACCACTGGGATAGGGGAACATCGACAGACAATAGTATTTTGGTTTTTTTGAAGACTCGATTGCTTGAAACGTTTTGTTATGTTCCCAAAAATGCTGTGCTTTTTCTTCAACGTGTTGAGGGTTGTACTGGTTTTCCATTGCGTCAATATGAATCTGTTAGAAATCGTCTGGATAGAATACAGCACCACTATCTAAACGAAAAGATCAACAGCAAGTATACACAGGACAATTTCAATAAAAGTTAGGGGTGAAAACAAGGTTTGTGTGCAGATGCACAACTGGTTGCGAGATATTTGCTTTGATGTAATCGACAGGTTAAAACGAAACGAACACGCTTTTATTCTGATGAGAGTAGAAAATGGAGAATAAATCAAATTAGGAAAGAAAAGAAAATCTCCGGTGTAGACACCGGAGAATCTTAAATTGCGTTAAAAAAACGCGGATTGCTTTGTTTTAGTTATTGTAAAGTCTTGCAAACTGTATGCTTGACATGTCTTTACTAATTTAGTTCAGACTATATTGTAACAGAATGTTACAGAAATATATTTGGCATGTCTATCATTAATTTAAATATTCAACTGCCTGTTTGCGAGTGATCGCCATTAGCGCAGGAAAATTCATTCTTTTAAGCAACGAGTCACACTGTTACAATCGTTGCTTAATCAGCTTGTCTGCATTTATTTCAAAACCCGTAACCACTTAATTTTTTATTTATCCACATGCCTAAACCACCTAACGATATAAAATATGCTCCCACCCACGAATGGGCAATTCTGGAAGACGATGGTATTGCGACTATCGGTATTTCCGATTTCGCCCAGGATCAGTTGGGAGATATTGTTTTTCT
>DRLZ01000114.1 GCA_011322755.1 Crenotrichaceae bacterium | reverse complement strand
GCCTGTGCGGGGCACGCAGACAGGTCACTCAAATCATTCTCAATTTTCCATTCTCCATTATCAATTTTTCTCTCACTCATCCCCAAACCCTCCAATTTCCGCTTCGATCTGTTCAATACTTGGCAAGCTGGATTGAAAATCTTTAGGTAACTGCCGGGTGAGTTGATATTCACTCACACCCATTGCTTGCCCTGTTTCGTTGTGCTTTTCGGTGAGGTTGAGAAAATCAAAACAATAAGGATCTTTTAAGGTTTGCCTGGCAAGGTCGGATTGCGGACTGGGCAGGTGGTTCTCAAAATTGCCCACGGCTTTGCCCTGTCGTTGATATAATCCCAACTCAATTTGATGGGTCAGAACGGCTCTTGACCAGTTATTATCAATCGTTTTTTGCACATAAAACAAAGCTTCCTCGGTTGAGTTTGCTTTGCTGATAATCAGCAAGTTTTGCCCCCAGGGGATTTGAAAAATAGGAGCTTGCTCTATTTGTGCAACAAGTTGTTGCACAATTGCTGGCTCCTGATGCCAGTAGAGGTACCATTGCCTCATCATATGGATATTACGGCTGGAAAAACCTTTCATATCAGGAAATTCAAGCCGTAAATCCTTGCTGATTTGTTTGATTAAGCCATCACCCCATTGTACCTTGGCTTGTTTTTCAACGATCTGTTCACCCAGTTGCCAATAGAGCTGTAACAGTTCTCGGTTGACAGACACTGCCGCCTTGATTTGGGCAGATTGGATTTGAGATTTAAGCTGCGTAATGAATTGTTTGTATTCATTGTGTTGTCGTATCTTACTCATCCCCAAGCTCCAATCTCAACTTCGCTTCCTCAATCGCCTTATGTAGTTTTGCCTGTAAAACCTCTTTCGGCGGCAGTTGCAACCAGTATTCCGAAACATGAATCGCATCTTGCTCCAGCTCCATCAGTTCAATCACTTCCTTGTCTTTGCTGCTGCATAATAAAATCGCAATCGGTGGGTTTTCGTCTGAGTGTTGTTCGTGTTTGGCTAACCATTTTAAATACAGCTCAACTTGTCCTTTGTATTCGGGTTTAAATTCACCGAGTTTAAGTTCGATAAGCACCAGTCGCTTGAGTTTGCGGTGATAGAACAACAAATCCAGATAGTAGTCATTGTTTCCGATTTGCAGGCGTTTCTGGCGTGCCATAAAGGCAAAGTCACTACCCAGTTCCAGTATAAAATGTTCCAGCTTGTGCAGGATGGCGTTTTCTAAATCTTTTTCGCTGAAGTTATCCTGTAAATCGAGAAAATCCAGCAGGTAAGGGTCTTTGAGATGCAGGGCAAGGGAGGTGGTTTGTGGCTGTTCCAGCTTTGCCAGCTCCTGACGGATCACCTGTTCAGGTTGCTTGGCAATGGCGCTGCGTTCAAACAACATGCCGTCCATACGTTCACGCAGGGTACGCACTGACCAGCCTTCGTGATGGCTCATTCGGGCGTAAAATTCACGCTGAATATCATTGTCCAGTTTGAGTAGTTCGACAAAATGTGACCAGCTCAATTGTTGCGACAGTGTCGCAACAATTTGTTCTTCAGGAAATGCTTTATGAAATTTCACCATGCGGGTTAATGATGAATAGGTAAACCCCTTGCCAAACTCATTACTAAGTTGCAGGCTCAGTTGTCGTAAGACCTGTTTTCCATATTCCGCTCGATTTGAATCCAGAATTCCAATACTGATTTGCTTGCCAATCTGCCAGTAGGTCATGGTTAAGGTTTGGTTGACCTGTTTAACAACGGTTGAACGTGCTTCAATAATCAGTTGCCTGACTTGTGCGTGCAAGCTTTGATAATCCGTCGCTGATGAAGCAGAAACACTATTTTTATTGCTCATCCCCAACCTCTAATCGTTTCATTCCCCGATCATCCAGCAATATCTGCATTTGCTGAATGGCAATCTGGTTGAGTTTTTCCAATCGCTGGCTTTGCTCATAGCCTTCATTGATAAAAACAGCATTGAGGTTTTCCAGATTAGCCAGGCAAACCAGTTGGCTGACATTGGCATAGTCGCGGATATTGCCGTCTTTGTCCGGGTTTTCGTGCCGCCATTGTTTGGCGGTCTTACCAAACAATGCCATATTCAGCACATCGGCTTCTGAAGCATATACATGGCTGATTTGTTGTTTGCTTAAGCTTTGCGGTAACAGGTTTTCCTTGATGGCATCGGTATGGATGCGATAGTTGATTTTAGTGAGCTGGCGTTTGATGTTCCATTCGAGTTTCCCCAGTTCATTTTCTTTAAGCCGTTGAAACTCTTTAATCAGGTAGAGTTTGAATTCAACTGAAATCCAGGTGGCAAATTCAAAAGCGATGTCCTTATGGGCATAAGTCCCCCCATATCGCCCTGCTTTGGATACAATGCCCATGGCGTTGGTTTGCTCAATCCATTGTTTGGGGGTGAGTGTAAAGCTGTTCAAGCCTGCCTCTTTTCTAAACCCGTCGAATTCGACGGGTTTAAAATCCGGGTTATTCAACTGTTCCCAAATGCCAATATATTCAATGGTATTACGATTACGAATCCAGTTACGTATCAGATCATCGGTACGATCAGATTTTTTATGGCGAGCAATATCTGTTAATGAGATGTAATCCTGTTCATTGACCTGCACAACCGTAATTTCGCTATGCTTGACGATTATTTTGCTACTTTTTTTACCCATCAATCTTCACCTTCGCCAGATTCTCCAGTATCCGCTGATTAAGTTCAGCTTCTTCTTTCAGCTGGGCTTCAAATTCGGCTTTCAGGCTGCTAAAGCGTTCGCCAAAGTCAAAATCATCCTCTTCTACTGCCAGCCCGACATATCGCCCTGGGGTGAGGACATAATCCAGTTCTTTCACCCGCGCTATGGGTGCGGCATTACAGAATCCTTTGATATCTTCATAATCCCCATCAGGATTTCGCCAGTTGTGATAAGTGCCTGCAATGGTTTGTATGTCCTCTCTGGTCTTGTTTGCTACTTACTGGCAGGTTGTTATTTTGAGGGCTAACATCTTAGCATTTATTCCTCGTGCGCAGCATGAGGGATAAATGCTAAAGGGTGTCTTTAGACGTACACTACGCTCAAGCACATCCATTGGTTCCAATGAATACGCCATGACGAAAACATGCCCCTGTACCCCTTCCCGGCCATATG
>DRLZ01000113.1 GCA_011322755.1 Crenotrichaceae bacterium | reverse complement strand
TTTATTACGTCGCTGGATATCAGAGCCGCTTGCAGGTTTGATTAAAGTTGTTAAACGTCGAGCTAATGGCGATAGCAGTGCCAGAGCTATTGTAAATAGTTCTGATGAGGTGGGACGATTAGGCGCTGCTTTAAACACCATGTCTGATAAATTAAATGATAGCTTTCGACGCGAACAAGAGGTTGCACGAGATTTACGCCATAAAGTTGATGTATTGCTCAAAGTCGTGAGTAGAGCTGCTAAAGGTGATTTAGAGACTTCAATTCCCATATCAAAGGAAGGGGCGATTGGTGAGCTGGGTGTTGGGTTGGAAATCATGCTGGGTAATTTGCGTACCCTGATGGATGAGAGACGGACTGCAGTTGAAGAATTAAAAGAAAAAGTTGGAGTGATATTGGGTGTAGTAACACGTGCAGCCGAAGGTGACTTGACAGGAAAAGTGACTGTGAGTGGGGACGATAGCATTGGCCAACTGGCTATGGGTGTTCAGCGAATGGTTGACCGTTTGAATGCTTTGGTTACGCAGGTACAGCAATCTGGAATTAAAGTGACTTCATCTGCAACACAAATAGCAGCAACAGCAAAGCAGCAAGAGGCAACATTTACTGAACAGGCTGCGACAATTAATGAAATCGTTGCAACAGCAACAGAGATTTCGGCAACGAACAAAGATCTTGTATTAACGATGGATGAGGTTTCTTCAGTCTCTGAGCAAACAGCTGCTGCGGCAAATAGTGGGCAAGGTGGTTTGGCTAAAATGGAAGAGACAATGCTACAGGTTGTTAATGCCTCGGCATCTATTGCGAATAAATTAGAGGTGCTGAATGAAAAAGCGAACAACATAAACACTGTGGTTACTACAATTACCAAGGTAGCAGATCAAACAAACCTGTTATCACTCAATGCGGCTATTGAAGCAGAAAAAGCAGGTGAATATGGTGTGGGTTTTGCAGTAGTAGCTACTGAAATTCGTCGGCTGGCTGACCAGACAGCTGGGGCAACTCTGGATATTGAACAGATGGTTAAAGAAGTTCAAACCGCAGTTTCAGCAGGCGTAATGAGTGTTGATAAATTTTCAAAGGAGGTGCAAAACAGTGTCACAGTCGTGAGTGATGTAGGGCATGATCTCACACAAATCATTGAACAAGTTCAGGCATTGACACCACGTTTTGAGAGTGTACATGAAGGAATGCAGTTTCAAGCCCAAGGTGCTGAGCAAATCAAACAAGCGATTGTGCAATTAAACAATGCGGCACAGCAAACAGTTGAATCTCTTAATCAGTCCAGTTCCTCAATTGATCATTTGAATGACGCTGCACGTGGTCTGCAGCAGGGAGTCAGTCAATTTAAAGTATTAAGCACCCATGAAAAAGAGTCAGAGGTGATTTAACTATGATGTTTTTACTGATCACGATCGGTAATGAACGTTATGGCATTGATGTATCCCATGTAGTTAAGGTCATTCCGCCTGTTGCAGTTAAAGAAATTCCTTGCACTCCGGACTATATTTCAGGGTTATTAAATTTTCATGGTCATCCTATCCCTGTTATTGATATTAACTATTTATATGTACAGCAACCTGTTTCAATCTATTTGGGGTCAAGAATTATTGTTGTTGATTTGATGCACTCAAAAAAAGAAGAAGGCACGGAATCTATTTTGTTAGGGATACTTGCTGAGGGTGTGACAGAAGCGATTCACATTGATCAAAAGTCATTGGTGAATTCCGGTATTGACATGACTGACAGGTCATTTGTTAATCGAGTCGTGATGAATGATAAAGAGATCATTCAATTGGTTAATCTCGCGAATTTGGTGCCGGATCAATGGAAATCCAAGATATTACAAGCAAATACTTTATTAGCCGATGAAGTTTTAGATCAATAGTTTATTCATATGATTTATAACTTAATAGAGACACTATTAAAAGAAAAAACGGGATTACATAGTGCATCTATTGGTTCGGAGTCAATAAAAACCAATATTAAGCGACGTATGGAAATATGCTCTATTTTTGAAGTTTCTGACTATTATGCATTACTTAATCAGTCACAGGATGAGTTGCAGTTGCTCATTAATGAAACAATGGTGCCTGAAACATGGTTTTTTCGTGACGATATACCTTTTAATTTTTTGAAAAGCTTTATCAATAATCAATGGCTACCCACCAAGGGTAAAAAGAGATTGCGTATACTCAACATTCCATGCGCAACAGGGGAAGAGCCATACTCTGTTGCAATGATATTGTTAGAGTGTGGTATGAAAGCGCAACAGTTTTCAATTGATGCTGTGGATATTAATACGTGGGTATTAGATTACGCAGAAAAAGGTAGTTACTCACAGCACTCTTTTCGTGGAAATGTCATTAATCAATATCAACACTACTTTACAAAAAAGCAGGGTAGGTATCAGCTGAATGATACTGTAAAAAAAGCTGTTTCGTTTAATTACGGTAATGTGCTTGATGATGGTTTTATTATGAAATCAGGTGCTTATGATATTGTTTTTTGTCGAAATTTATTGATCTACTTTGATGATGAAACCAAAAAAAAAGTTGCCAGACATCTATGTCAGTTATTAATTGATAAAGGTGTTCTCTTTGTTGGTTATGCAGATGTTAGTGCGTTAGCGAATCAATTATTCACTCCTGTCTCTTACCCCCGAGCTTTTGCTTTTTATAAACAGGAACCCATTAAATTAAAGTCTGTTACCTCCGCTATTCAACAATATCCACCCAGAAGATTATGTAAAAATTCGTTTGAATCACTGAGAAAAGATGAAGTACTACTACAGACTAAAAAAACAGATGATGCAGATGTTTTTGATGACAGGGAGGTTATGGAGCGTATTCAGAAATTAGCCGATCAAGGTGAGTTGCATGAAGCAAAAATGTTATGCCAGAAATTTTTGGAAAAAAATAGTGTTTCTATATCTGCTCATTATTTGATGGGGGTTATTCTTGACGTGCAGGGAGAGTGGGATAAAGCACATGACCTATTTTGTAAAACACTTTATTTAAACCCAAAGCACTATGAAGCGCTCACGTATTTGGCAATTTATGCTGAGCGACGGGGTGATTCTACAGCGGCAAAGGTGTATCGCTCACGTGCAGCGCGTATAGCAGAGCAAAAAGCAAGCTTAATATTATGATTCAGCAATCTAATACGATAAGAAAGGTGAATGATTGTTGGAACCATATTGGTATATGGGGCGGAGAAAAACCTCGTTGTCCAGAGTTGAAAAAGGTGGTTCATTGTAGAAATTGCGATGTTTATTCCAAGGCTAGTCGTCACCTGTTGGAGCGCACACCACCCAGTGGCTATCTGGATGAATTGCAGAAGGTGATTGCTAAAGAGCATGAAAATGAAGATTATAAAACTGAGTCTATTGTGGTTTTTCGCTTGGGTTATGAATGGTTAGCATTGCCGACAATACTCTTTAAAGAGGTTGTTTGTATGCGTAAAGTGCATACACTGCCTCATCGAAGGTATGGCAGTTTGAAAGGGTTGGTTAATGTGCATGGAGAGCTGTTGATATGCATTTCACTGGGGCGTTTATTGGGGGTCGATAAGCAAGAAAGTGAATTAGTGAGTGAGAAAAAAATATACGAACGGTTTATCGTGATTGAAGGTGATGGGGGGCAATATGTATTTCCTGTCAGCGAGATTAAAGGTATTTATCACTACGCGCCCTCTGAAATATATCGCGCCCCTTCAACAGCAACCTACTGTGCCTCAAGCTATCTCAAAGGAATGCTTGATTTGCATGATGAAACACAAAGCGGTGTGCTGCATATTGGTTGCCTCGATGGTCCCAAGTTATTGGAATCTCTGAAAAAAGAGGTGCGTTAACAGCATGAATGATGAAGAATTACATAACTCTTCTATGCTGGATTTGTTCCGTCATGAACTGGAGAAACATTTTCCAGCTATTAAGAATGGCTTGTTAGAGTTGGAGCAAGGAAAACCATCACTTGAATGTTTAGAGTCGTTGATGCGAGCTGCGTATTCTATTAAAGGTGCAGCGCGGATGGTCGGGGTCAATGAAGTTGATGGTATTAACCTGGACGAAAATGATATTGATCGCTTATTAAAAAGCATTGATCTTATTATTCAGTTCTCGGATTCAAAAGAACCTCCAGAAAAATGGATGGCTGATCACCAGAACGAATATAACGAATTACTGGTTAGATTGAAAGTATTAATGGCTGCAGATGAAATATTGGTGGAGAAGGCTGCTTCAAAATCAATTTCATCTCTTAAAGTATCTAATTTACTACCTAATGATAAGGGCGGTGTGAGTGATACATCTATGTTGGAGTTGTTCCGGTCAGAGTTTGAGGAGCATGGCCGTATATTAAATAGTGGTCTGCTTGAATTAGAACAATGCCAATCATCACATAAATGTTTGGAAGCTTTGATGCATGCAGCGCACTCTATTAAAAGTGCGGCACGACTGGTTGGTTTGAGTGAAGTGGTTGAAGTTGCACATTTAATGGAAGATTGTTTTGCGACGGCTCAAGCGGACAAAATTAATTTGAACACAAATGACATTAATATATTGTTAAATAGTCTTGATCTTATAGGTCAAATTTCCGGGTCAAAAAAGCCAGCCGATAAATGGGTGGCTGAGCATCGATGCAAGTATGATGAATTGCTGCGTCGTTTAAGAACTTTGGCGGTAGAGAGTAAAGTATTGGAAGAGACAGTTACTCCAGAATCAATGCAACCTCTTGAAATACCCAGGCTTGAATCTAATTCAATATCAAATGAATTGAGCCAGAGTGATTCATCAATGCTGGAGTTGTTCCAGTTAGAAGTTGAAGAGCACTCCCGTATATTAAATAACGGTTTGCTAGAGTTGGAGCAAGGAAAGTCATCTGATAAGTGTTTAGAGGCTTTGATGCGAGCAGCGCACTCTATAAAAGGTGCGGCGCGAATGGTTGGTTTGAATGAAGTTGTTGAAGTTGCACATCTAATGGAAGATTGTTTTGTAGTCTTGCAGGAGAATGGTGCTACTCTGGCTGCTGAGGATATTGATGTTTTATTTAAAAGTATTGATATGATCTCTATGCACCTTCAAACTTCCGAAAGTAAATGGTTGGATAATAATAAAAAAGAGTATGAGTCACTGTTGATATCTTTGCAGGGTGTTCGACAAAAACTTGTTAGTAATGAGCAATGCCATTCACCTGAACTTATTCAAGCCAAGTCTGAAGATATACCGTCCGAACAAGAGATAAAGATAGTACAGCCTTTACCAAAAAAGGTGGATGTTTCTTCATCTGAAGCTACGGATGAGGATACAGATGAGTTGGCGTCTGTTCTGCGGGTGAGTACAGCGCAAATTAACAGGCTTATGGGATTAACAGGTGAATCAATTGTGCGAGCACGCTGGTTACGACCTTATGTTGATTCTATGTCCAGGTTGAAACAGCACCATGTGAAGTTAGCCCAGCGCCTTGATGTGTTGTGGAGTGTCGTGGGTAATATCACGAATGATGAAAAAGTTTATGAACTACTGCGTGATATTCAAAATAGAGAGGTTGAGTGTCGCAGGGAGTTGGCGGATAGAATTGCTGCAATGGAAGAGTATGACCGGCATGCGACTAATCTTTCCAGTCGATTGCACCAGGCTGTTGTAACAAGCCGTATGCGCCCATTTGCTGATGGTGTGGAAGGGTTTCCACGCATGGTACGTGATGTTGCCCGTTCATTAAATAAATCAGTTCAATTGGAAATAGAAGGAAAAGCCACAAAACTGGATCGGGATATTCTTGAAAAAATTGAAGCACCTCTGAATCACTTGTTACGTAATGCGGTGGATCATGGTATTGAAATGCCTGAAGTGCGAAAAGCATCAGGAAAGCCTGAAAAAGGAGTTATACGGCTTTCAGCATTTCATCAGGCAGGAATGCTATCCATCGTCATTGAGGATGATGGCGGTGGAATTGATATCGAAAGTTTGCGTGCAAAAGTTTTGCAGAAGGGAATGGTTGATGAAAGCATGGCCAAAAACCTGTCAGAAGCTGAGCTGTATGAGTTCCTGTTTTTACCTGGATTTTCGACTAAACAGGATGTTACAGAAATTTCTGGCCGTGGTGTTGGTATGGATGTGGTTCATGAGGTTGTTCAGAAAATGCGTGGACAGGTTCGTGTTTCATCACACCTGGGAAAGGGAACGCGCTTTCATATGCAGTTGCCACTGACATTATCGGTGATTC
Organism: Crenotrichaceae bacterium; assembly: GCA_011322755.1. GTDB lineage: Bacteria > Pseudomonadota > Gammaproteobacteria > Methylococcales > DRLZ01 > DRLZ01. The sequence goes on along the minus strand of DRLZ01000113.1, from coordinate 9,208 downwards.
CATGTTTGCTTGTTTATGTCTCGGAAGAGCCCTATGCTTTTCCATTGGCACGTATAAAACAGATTTTTGAGGAGGATAAAAGTGCTATTGAAGAGATTGAGGGTCATCAGTTTATCAATGTAGAGGGGCGGTCTGTCGGTGTTATCTCTATGGCGCAGTTACTTGAGTTATCCGGTGATTTAATATCGAATAAAGAGACTGTTTCAGTTGTTGTTTTAGGTGAAAAAAAGAGTGCTTATGGTCTGGTTGTCGATAGTTTTATTGGAAAACGGGACTTGGTTGTGCAGCAAATGCCTGGACAACTCAGAAAAATAAAAGATATCAGTGCTGCTGCATTAATGGAGGATGGCTCTCCTATTTTGATTGTAGATGTGGATGATATATTGTGCTCTATTAACAAGATTGTTAATAGTGGGCAGGTCAATGCTATCTCTGCTGAACACAGAGAGATTGATCAGCACTTAATTAAGCGCATTTTGGTGATTGATGATTCAATTACGGTTCGTGAAGTTGAACGTAATTTGTTGCTTGCATCAGGCTATCATGTTGATGTTGCTGTAGATGGTATGGACGGCTGGAATATGGTAAATCAGGGTAACTATGACCTGGTTATCACTGATATTGATATGCCAAGAATGGATGGTATTGAATTTGTGAACTATATTAAAGGAAATTCCAATACAGCCCATATCCCGGTAATTGTGGTCTCTTATAAAGATCGGGAGGAAGACCGGCTTCGTGGCCTGGAAGCCGGTGCGGACTATTATCTGACTAAAGGTAGTTTTCATGATCACAGTTTGCAAGAAGCTGTTCGGGATCTCATTGGTGAGGCGCTCGTTACAGCATGAGAGTTGCCATCGTCAATGATATGAAAATGGCGGTGGAAAGTTTACGTCGGGTATTAGGGTTTTCGGGAGTATATGAAGTCGCCTGGGTGGCATATAATGGTCACGAGGCGGTCGAGTTATGTAAAAAAGATCGTCCCGACCTGATTTTGATGGATTTAATCATGCCTGTTATGGATGGAGCTCAGGCCACACGCAAGATCATGCAGGATTCACCCTGTCCAATTTTAGTGGTTACAAGTTCAATACACCGTCATTCAGCGCAAGTATTTGAAGCGATGGGGGCCGGTGCTTTGGATGCAGTGAATACGCCAGAACTGGGTGTGAATGGTGATGGCCAGGGGCAGAGTGATTTATTAAAAAAAATTGCAACACTTCAAGTATTAATCAATACTGAAAATTTATTTCAAACCAAAATAGCCACAGAAAAAATTGAGTGCCCCAGTATTAAAAAAGATTCACCGTTAGTTGTCATTGGTGCATCCTCGGGGGGACCCCAGGCGTTATTAAAAATATTGTCGGGGTTACCTGAAGATTATAAGTCTTCAATTTTGGTTGTTCAGCATGTTGATGCACAGTTTGCGAAAGATCTTGCTCAGTGGTTAGATTCGCAATGTAAAGTCCATGTTCGATTGGCAATGTGTGGTGATATTCCAATGCCGGGGACGGTTTTACTTGCAGGCACGGGTGATCATATGGTTATGACAGCAGAGGGTAAGATCGGTTATTCGGCGGAGCCTGTTGAAGAGGTCTATCGTCCCTCTGTCGACGTTTTATTTAACAGTGTTGTCAAATACTGGAGATCAGAATTAATGGGAGTCTTGCTTACCGGAATGGGGCGAGATGGCGCTAAAGGTCTGTTAAGACTACGTCAAAGAGGTTGTTATACAATTGCACAAGATCGTGTGAGCAGTGCTGTGTATGGTATGCCAAAAGCTGCTGTTGAAGCCGGGGCTGCTATCGATGTTCTGCCCGCCGAAGTCATTAGTTCGGTATTAATAAAAAGGAGCAATAGTGGATAACGATACGCAAGGAAAGGTGCCTGGACCACGAGTTTTTTTAGTGGATGACCAATTGATTGTTGCGGAAGGTATTAGGCGTATGCTGGCAGGAGAAAGTGATATTGATTTTTATTACTGCCAGAACCCAACGGATGCCATCAATGCTGCAGCAAAATATCAGCCGACCGTTATTTTGCAGGATTTGGTGATGCCTGATGTTGATGGTATGACGTTGTTACGTTTTTTAAATAAAAGTCCGGCAACATCAAAAGTGCCTGTGATTGTTCTTTCGAGTAAAGAAGATCCAAAAATAAAAAGTGATGCTTTTGAAAATAATGCGGCAGACTACTTGGTTAAGCCGCCTGAAAAAATCGAGCTGATTGCTCGAATTCGCGCTCATTCACGCAGTTATCTGGCACACCAGGCACTCGATGAAGCACATAAAGAGTTGGAAGAAAAAAATGCCATATTAGAACGAATATCATCTGAGGATGGTTTGACAGGTATATTTAATCGCAGAAGTTTTGATCAGTTTTTACAAAAGGAGTGGGATCGGGCGATTCGTGAAAAAACAAATATTAGTCTTATCATGATCGATATTGATCACTTTAAAGGGTATAACGATCACTATGGACATCAGGGGGGGGATGATTGTTTATGCCAAGTAGCCAGTGCATTGGCTGAAGCTGTGGGGCGACCTGGAGATATGGTTGCACGTTATGGTGGTGAAGAGTTTGTGGTTGTTTTGCCTAATACGGATATTGATGGCGCTGCTTTGATTGCAGAAAAATTACGCCGAAAAGTAGAGGGTTTGGCCTTGCCACATAACTACTCTACAACTGCTGATTATGTGACAATCAGCTTGGGTGTTGCCGGAATCGTACCAGCTGTTGATAGTGACCCTGATAAATTAATTAAACAGGCAGATGCCGCACTGTATGAATCCAAGGAATCAGGGCGCAATCGGTATTGTTTGTCAAAATAATTTTTATACTCAGCAACTTCTGGTGTTGCTGAGTCTATTTTTACAGGGTAAAAATTTTTTATAAAATGGGGCAGTAATCTCTTTTCTGACTATTTTTTTCTTCGGTTTCAAATGATAAACGATGATCCTCTTGAAGGAGTTTTATGAATTTATCTTCAGGGACTGGTTTGCTGAATAAAAAACCCTGAATATGGTCACAGCCTGTATCTTTCAAAAATAACAGCTGTTTATTGGTTTCCACACCTTCAGCAATTACACTAAGTTTCAAACTGCGAGCCATGGCAACAATCAATGAAGTGATTGCTTCATCGTCGGGGTCAATGGTGAGGTCGCGTATAAAAGCACGATCTATCTTTAATGTATCAATAGGAAAGCGTTTTAAATATGCGAGAGAAGAGTAGCCAATGCCAAAATCATCAATTGCAACTCGTACACCCATTGCACTGATTGCTTTTAAGGATTCAATGGTCACTTGAATGTTATGCATGATAGTGCTTTCGGTAATCTCAACCTCAAGCAGATGGGGGCTTATAACGGCATCTTGTATCACCTTTCTTATTGTATCTACGATACCAGGCCTGACAAACTGTCGGCTTGACAGATTAACTGAAATACGCAGATCTTTACCCAGCCCATTACTGTGCCAATTTTTAGCCTGCTGGCATGCTGTTTTTAATACCCATTTGCCGACGGGGATAATTAAATCAGTCTCTTCGAGTGTGGGAATGAAATCAGCAGGAGAGACAAGGCCAAGCTTTGGATGTTGCCACCGTAACAGGGCTTCAGCGCCAAAAATTTTTCCAGTTTTCAGGTCAACTTGTGGTTGATAATGGAGTAAAAATTCATCTCTATCCAATGCCAGCCTTAAACTATTTTCCAGCATCATTCTCTGGTAGGATTTTTCATTCATCTCTATTTTGTAAAACTGATAGCTATTTCGCCCCTCTTCCTTTGCTTTATACATCGCAGCTTCAGCATTACGCTGCAATATGGAAATCTCTGTTCCATCGGTTGGGTATATGCTGATTCCTGCACTGCTAGTGATATATATTTCATGGTTTGTCAGGTGGAAAGGCTTGCTGATATTTTCAAGTAACTTTTTGACAATCTGATGAATATCGTCTGTTTTGGTAATGTTTTCTAATGTTATTGCGAAGATATCACTTGACAGACGAGCAATAGAGTCACATTTTCGGAGGCAATCAGAGAGTCGTAAGCTGACCTCTTGAAGTACATGGTCACCTGCTTCATGCCCCAAAGTTTCATTGATTTTTTTAAATTGGTCCAGATCAAGAACTACAAGAGCCATTTGGTTTTTATGTCTTTTTGTGCGGGTTATGGCCTGGCGCAGCCTGTCCAGAAAAAGGTGACGGTTTGGAAGCTCGGTGAGATCATCGTAATTGGCTAAATGATACAGACGATTTTCAGCTCGTTTTCTTTCACTGATGTCACTGAATGTTATAACTGCGCCCTCAATATTTCCATTATTTTTTATAGGGTAGGATGAGTATTCCACGGGAAATGATGAGCCATTTTCACGGTACATTTGTTCGTCATCGACAGTGCATCCTTGCCCGGTTAAAAATAGACTGCAAATACGTGAATCATGCAACGGGAGGCATTGACCGTCAGGTTTTGCCTGACACATTAATTTAATGATCTCCTTTCCCAGGAGCTCTTTTTCGGTACGTTCCAACATTTTTTGTGCAGATTGATTAACAAAGGTACATTTTCCAGCCGTATCAATACAGATGATTCCTTTGTCAGTTGAATCAAGTATGAGCTGCTGCATGTTTTCTTCGCTCAAGGTGATCTCCTTTGGGGCTGCTGCATTGGTATATGCACGTTTGTTGAATACTCTGTCAAGAGGAATATCGACAAAAGAGAGGAGATCTTTATTTTTAAAAGTGCTTAAATTTGGGATAAAACCAGTGAAGCTGCGGCTTCAATAAAGTCCGGCCTGCTATTAAGCGCAGGAATATAATGATATTTTTTACCCCCGGATTTAATAAAATATGATCGGTTTTCTACTGCAACTTCTTCCAGTGTCTCTAAACAGTCAGCACTAAATCCCGGGCAGATGATATCAATGCTTTTGGTGCCATTTTGAGCGAGCTCTTTAAGTGTTTCATCCGTATAGGGCTTTAACCACTCTGTGCGACCAAAGCGTGACTGAAAGGTGGCAAGCCATTGTCGCTCAGAAAGCCCCAGTTGCTGAGCAACGTTTTGTGCTGTTTCCATGCATTCATCGAAGTAGGGGTCACCCTGGGTATGGTGATGTTTGGGGCAGCCATGAAAAGAGAGTATTAATTTCTCTGCTTGGCCGTGTTTTGCCCAATGCTCCTGAATTGAACTGCATAATGCATTGATATATTTGGTGTGAGTGTAGTATCGGCTGATAAATTGCAAGTGAGGCAGATTACGCCAGGTTTTGAATGTATTTGCAATTTCATCGAAAGTAGATGCAGCAGTTGTGCATGAGTATTGAGGGTATAATGGTAAAACGATAATGCGTTTCACACCATGCTGTCTGAGTTTTTCCAGTGCTGAAGGGATGGATGGATTGCCGTAACGCATTCCCAATTCGACTTTTGCTGTATCTCCCAGCCTTTTTTGCAGAGCATCTTTTTGTGCCCGGGATATGACGAGCAGAGGCGAACCTTCATCAGTCCAGACTGACTTGTAAAGTTCGGCTGAGCGGCGTGGACGTGTGCGTAAAATAATGCCATGTAATATTAACCACCATGGAATACGTGGTATATCAACAATACGGGGATCCCATAAAAACTGTTTTAAATAGCGACGTACTGCTTTTGGGGTGGGCGCATCAGGGGTTCCTAAATTAGTGATTAAAACTCCCACGGATGAATCTTTATCGTGCGTTGGATTATTATTGGTTATTTCAGTCATGAGAGTTTACTTTTAAAGATTAATTAAGTTTTGATGTCTACCGCTCACAATGTGAGCTGGTCAATGCCCCTGTTGGCCAGCTCATCCGCTTTTTCATTTTCTGGGTGTCCAGAGTGCCCTTTGACCCACAGCCACTGAATATCATGAATATTCGTTGCCGCATCAAGACGACGCCATAAATCATCATTTTTAACCGGTTTTTTATTGGCCGTTTTCCAGCCACGTTTTTTCCAGTTTACAATCCATTTACTGATGCCATCTTTGACATATTTTGAATCGGTCGTCAGTTGGACGCGGCAGGGTTTTTTAAGTGACTCCAGACCCATGATCGCTGCCATGAGCTCCATACGATTATTGGTTGTGTGGTTTTCTCCACCAAAAATCTCTTTTTTGTGGCCGTTATATTTTAATATTGCTCCCCAGCCTCCCGGGCCAGGGTTGCCACGGCATGCGCCATCAGTAAAAATTTCAACCATGATTGTCACTTTTTATTATCTACTTTGTAATTTCTTAGTGTGGGTTGGCTGAGGCTTGAGGCGATTACTTTTTTTGGCCACCAACGAGGTTTGATCGGCGTGTAGGTGATCACTCGTTTTTTTGCGACCAACATATATGCGCCGCCGCATTGAGGATACCAGCGTGCGCCGGTTGATTCGAGAATTTTCAGGTTTTGCATTATTTTTTGTTGCTGGATTGGAGGGCGAAAGCAGTAGTTATGTTGTTCAACAATATCAAAGCCAACCTCTCTCAGCCATTGTTTAACATGAGATATGCCGTGAAAGTGGCCACACCAGGGCGCATGGGTTTTTTGCTTTGAAAATACTTGCCATAGTCCAAGCAGACTGTACGGATTAAATCCGCAGATAACAACGTGCCCTTCAGGAATTAATATTCGGTCTATTTCACGCAAGACTTGGCCGGGTGATTGAGTCAGTTCGAGAGTGTGGTGGAGCAAAACAACATCAATACTGTCGGTGGTGATGGGCAGCGCATCATAACGGCCATACAGATGGATAAAATTTGAAGAGTCGCTTGTATCTTTAGATAGAACCATGTGGTGTTTAATCTGGCTGACCTGGTGTAAATTCCGGCTTGTTAATTGCTCGATTTGAAGCAGCTCGTAACCAAATAACCTGGAAAGGGCTTCATCAATCAGTACCTGCTCCGTTTCCAGCACATGCTGGCCAATGGCGCTGGAATACCAGCGTCGCATTTTTTGCAGCATTAACAGTTCAGGCATCAATTTACATCCCTTTATTTAAATAGTAGTTACAGGCAGAATGTCGTCAGTTTAGTTTATAGATAAAAAAAACACTATGGCGTTATTAAATTTAAGAGATATTTGTGTCAGTTATGGCGGCCCGTTATTGCTTGATCATGTCAATTTTCAGATCAATGCAGGGGAACGGCTCTGTTTGATTGGGCGTAATGGCGAAGGTAAATCGACTTTGATGAAGTTGATTGCCGGTGAAATTGTTGCTGATGATGGCCTGATTGAGTGTTCGCAGAGTATAAAAATTGCAAAACTCGCTCAGGAGGTGCCACAAAACATCGATCAATCTGTTTATGAAGTGGTGGCGGCAGGTTTGGGGCACGTTGGACAGCTTTTGAGTGACTATCATGAAGTGTTGAACCAGCTCGAAGCGGGAGAAGATGTACTGGATCAGCTTGAAAAAGTTCAACATGAGCTGGAGTCACATGATGGATGGTTGTTGCAACAGAGAGTGGATTCAGTGCTGACTCGGCTTGATCTGGATGCAGAGCTTTCATTCACGGGTCTTTCAGGAGGACTTAAACGGCGGGTTTTACTGGCACAAGCTTTAGTCACCGAACCTGATTTGTTGTTGCTGGATGAGCCAACCAACCATCTGGATATTGCTTCGATTGATTGGCTTGAGGCTTTTTTATTGAGTTACAAAGGTGCTCTACTGTTTGTGACTCATGACCGAATGCTGTTGCAAAAACTGGCGACACGGATGATCGAACTGGATCGTGGGCAGCTCACCAGTTGGCCGGGTGATTATCATGCCTATTTACGCCATAAAGAAGAGATGCTTGATGCTGAAGCATCGCAGCGAGCCGAATTTGATAAAAAGCTGGCAAAAGAGGAGGTGTGGGTTCGTCAGGGAATTAAAGCACGGCGCACACGCAACGAAGGGCGAGTGCGTGCACTGGAAGCTTTGCGAAAACAGGCGGGTGAACGGCGTATGCGTTCGGGTACGGCAAAGATACAGATGCAGGAAGCAACACGTTCTGGAAAATTGGTCGTTGAAGTCGAAAATGTCAGCTTTGAATATCCCGAAAAAGTATGTATGCGTAATTTTAGTACGACGATCATACGAGGCGATAAAATTGGCATTATTGGTCCTAATGGATCAGGTAAAACCACACTGTTACAAATTTTACTGGGAAAGCTGGAGCCACAATCCGGGCGGGTCGAGTTAGGCACACGTTTGCAGATTGCCTATTTTGATCAGCTTAGAAGCCAGCTTGATGAAGAGAAAAGTGTACAGGATAATGTGGCTGAAAATGGCGATGAACTGATGATTGATGGCAAGCCACGCCATGTGATGGGATACTTGCAGGACTTTTTGTTCAGCCCCGAGCGGGTTAGAACGCCAGTTAAAGCACTGTCGGGTGGAGAGCGAAATCGGCTGCTGCTTGCCAAGCTGTTTACCAAGCCTGCCAACGTTCTTGTGATGGATGAGCCGACGAATGATCTTGATGTGGAGACGCTGGAGCTATTAGAGTCCCGTTTGGTAGCTTACACAGGCACATTACTGCTGGTGAGTCATGACCGTGCCTTTCTCAATAATGTGGTGACGAGTACGTTAGTGCTTGAAGGAGAAGGTCAGATCAGCGAATACGTGGGTGGCTATGATGATTGGCTCAGGCAGCGGCCACAGATTGAAACAAAAGCTCCGGTAAAAGAGAAAAAGTCTCAAGTGGCTGCTAAACCAGAGAGTAATAAACCAGTTAAATTGAGTTACAAAGAGCAGCAGGAGCTGGAGGCTTTACCACAGCTGATCGAATCTTTGGAAAAAGAGCAAGAGGCTTTGAATCAAGCGATGGCGGATCCCGGCTTTTATAAAAAAGAGGCGGATGTGATCGCGGAATCTTCAAGCCGACTTTCAGCGATCGGTGACGAACTGGCCAAAGCTTACAGTCGCTGGGAAATATTAGATGCCTGATTGGGCGGGAGAAAAATGATGAATGTACTGATTACAGGAGCCAATCGAGGCATTGGTCTGGGTTTTGTTAAATACTACTTGAATCAAGGCTGTAAAGTCTGGGGCTGTTATCGAAGTGACTTGGGTGGTCTGGCGGATATTGAGTCGTCTGACTTGCACACTGTTCAGTGGGATGTTCAGGAAGAGAAGAGAGCAGCAGAGCTTGCGCAAATGGGTCTGCCTGACTCACTGGATTTATTAATTAACAATGCGGGTATTTATGGCGCTAACCAGTCA
>DRLZ01000112.1 GCA_011322755.1 Crenotrichaceae bacterium | reverse complement strand
TTACTGATGTGGTATTACCACACAAACATTCGACGTAGAATTCTGGATACAAATGCTCAATACGTGGAAGCATCTGATCACAAAACCAGGATGTGAGCGAGATACTGTTGATTTGAAAATAACTTTGGCTTGACAGCATTTCATTATCAGTTAAAATAATCTGCTAACTGGATACGCGGGAATAGCTCAGTGGTAGAGCACAACCTTGCCAAGGTTGGGGTCGCGAGTTCAAGTCTCGTTTCCCGCTCCACTTATTGGCTCCCTGTCACTTTCCTCAATCCTGTTTTTTTCTCTGGCTGCGTGGCAGAGGGGTTATGCAGCGGCCTGCAAAGCCGTGGACGCCGGTTCAAATCCGACCGCAGCCTCCATTCCAACGGGATTTCCAATTCCACATCTATTTGATCAACCCGGTAATAATTGTCTGATTTTTCTGTGTCATCAGGCTGGTCGCTTGCTTAACAGTTGTTGGTGGTGCAGTCAAACTATTCCCTCAACTCTTATCAATTTTTAATTAAAGATAATTTGCTTTGTGTCGATAAGCAGATTGAGTGCCTGAAGGCTGGAATAACATTTCAGTATTTAAGATTCGTATTTTTTTACGGGAAAATCAGACCTTTCATATTAAAGCATTCGCATGGTCTACAATTAAACGAGAGTCAACAACAGTTGCATTCTGTTTTTGCATAAAACTGTCGGTTTGAATCAATTGTAATAATTTAAGGTTGTTTTAGTGGGTGTCAGGAGATAAAGAATGAAGCAAATAGCTCAACAAGGCTTTTCATTAACCGAACTAGTCGTCGCCATGGCGATTATGTCGATTCTGACAATGATCGCAGTGCCGTCATATCAGCAACACTTGAAAACATCACGTATCGCTATGGCAAAAGCTGATTTGATGGAGTTGGCAGGGTATTTTGAGCGCCAGCGTACAATAAATGCGTGCTACAACGGGCCAGCATGTGATAAAGATGAGACAGGGGGTTCTGATCCATTGATAGTCGATCAAACATCATCGATTCTGGATATGCTTTCGGATGATACAGCTAAATACTATAATGTTACGCTCACTGCGTTGACGAATTCTACGTTTACTCTCAGAGCAACACCTGATTCAACGACTACTCAGAAAGATACAGGCTATCTGGAAGTGTTGCATACAGGACAGCAGCGCTGGGATAAAAATCACGATGGTGATACAGCTGATACTGGTGAAGGTAGCTGGAAACGTTAGTTAGCCAGCGAAGTGATTGAAAACAGAAGAGACAGGGTTTCGTGGAAAACGAAACCCTGTTATTTTTAGTGGTGAGGCTAGGTAGATGATATAGCATCATGTGTTGCCCTGTAATCAAGTTCAGATACCAGCGTGTCCTTTAATTTCAAATGCTTAGCTAATTCAGCTAGATAGGCTTTTTCCTGGGCATTGGTTTCATTAATAATAATTCTTGATATCAAATAAATTTCAGCGGCTGCATTGGGGGTATCTGCTCCTGCAGCAATCTCGGCAGCATTGACTGGTTTGGTTAATTCAGCCTGCAGAAACTCCAGCGTATCACCATCCAGCGACATTTTCGAAAGCTGTTTTTGAATCGCTTCCAGCTCGCTTTCATCGATGTGTCCATCTGCTTTTGCTGCTGCGATCATTGCTCTGAGCAAAATCAGACTTCTGTTTTCAGCAGCTTCTCCTTCAAGTTGATCGACTGATGTGCTCTCATCAACTGGTTTACCGGCATGGACACCTTGCCAGTTTTGAAATGCTTTATAAGCCAGCCCGCCTACGGCTGCCACGCTACCCATTTTCAATGCGGCACCTGTTAGTTTTCTACCTGCGCCTGTGCCTAATAATATTGCCAGCACACCGGCACCAATTGCGCCTTTCTTTGCGCCATCAAGCATTGTTTTACGCGCCGCGTCATCAACGGGGATACCGGCCTTGTTTTCAGCTAGATCTTTACCTTGCTCAACCAGCTGCTGTCCTGTTTTTAACAGATTGTCCATAATGCTACGTGCATCCATAGTGTGTTCTCCTGATACGTGTGTTCAAATTGTGAAGACGATGACTCTTTAACAACTGCCTTCCGGGTATCGTAAGTCAACGATAGGGCAATTTATGCTGTAAGTCCATGTTCTATAGTAACAACAGGTGACTGGGTACTACAGCAACTTACAGATTTATGCTGAGCGTACCTTTAGAGTTGATCAAGTGTCAACTGCTATCGGTTTTTTTATTGCAATCCCGCAAGTTCTATTGGTTCGCGTTTATTCACTCTCTCTGGTGAGAACCTGGTTGTTTGAATTCTCTCGGATCATTTTGATTATTCCTGCATCAGTATAATTTAGAGATTGGTTATTGCCTAATATATCATTTCGTATCTGTATCGTTAGGGAACCTAAAGACTCATGAAGTCTTGGCATATCGCCAGAAAAACTATTATCAGCTGAAATTGTTTTAATTACACTGAGAAATGATTGATACTCATCAATTACTTCTGGTGCTGCAATGATAGCCAGTTTATGAGTAATAAATTGGAGCTGAATAAGTTCTTTATTCGTGAAGCTTTCCAGAAGCGACATTTCTTCCAGTAAATCAAGTAATTGTTGGTATGTAGAGGTTTTGAGATCAATGTATCGAATATTCTGCTCCTTTTCTATTTCAACTGCAGTTTGCTTGTTTAACAACAATGCAGTAATGAAAATAGTAGCCAGCGTTCCAAGAATAATGAGAACAATCTCCTGAGTAAATGGAAAATGATCTGTAGCGTGATAGGCATACCTAAGATAGGCATAGCCAGAGATTAGCGTTAATAAGGAGAGAATAAGATAAACAATATTTTTTGTATTTGTACTCAACAACTTTACCTCGGACTAGATGACAGACAATATAATGTGTTTTGGGAGTGTTGTTGTCAAATTTGTTGTTATTGTTAGGTTATCTAGTTGCTTTGTTATTTTATTTCCTGCAGCTTGACGTGGTAAAACAAATGCTATGACACCTGCTGGCTTTGCAAATGATTTTGTAAAGGGAAAAATACGGCGCAAGTTATCAATTGTACAGACCACATACAATACAGTTGTATCTTATCATGCTGATTCTACGACATCATCGTGCTATTGATGCGATAGTGTGTGTTCGAAGTTCCCACTGGTTTAATGTTGATAGGTAGAGTGCCAGACTCTGGATATCGTCATCACTCAGATTAATCCTCATGACTTGCATGATGCTGTTGTTGCGTTGACCAGTTCTAAAATGAGTCAACTGCTGTTGTAAATACCTTAATGGTTGTCCGGCGAGTCTGGGATAAGGAGATATTCCTTCTGCCTTGATTCCGTGACAACCAGCACAGGAGGGATAAAGAACCTCACCCTGGTTGATGAGCTGCATTGAAATCGTCGTGTTCAAATCAGATGACATATGATGTGTTTGTTGAGAATCTGTCGTTTTTACCTCCAGTTTAGAATAATGGGTAACTATTTCATTGATCGGAGTATCATCATGTTTGGAAATCGTAGAACCCAGTAGAGGGTGTTTTCGATCACCATTCAGGAAATTCTTGATTTGCTGGGTCAGGTAGGCAGAGTTTTGTCCGGCAAGGTTGGATACCTGCGGGCCAGTACTATTCCCGTCCAGGCCATGACATTCACTGCATGTAGTGCTGATACATCCTGATGATTCATGCGAGCTGAACGAGCATAACCTGAGTTGTTCATCAATTGTATTGTTGCAGTGAGGATTGTTAGAAGTAGTGTTTTCATTTACATTCCCCTGTCATTCTGGTTTATTGCGTAATTGGACGAGCGGTGACAATCTTAGTCATTAGATCGTCACCCCATTCACCTTCAACCTTGATATGGGCGGCAGCGCCTAGCAACACGGCTTCAATCAAGTTATGATTTAAATAGACATAGGTGCCTGGCTGCCTGAATTTATAAAGCATTGCGCCAGCTGAACCTCCGCGTATAAACCAGGTTTCAAGATTGGTGGCAGGGGTGTCAGCAAAAGAACCGGTTTCGCCCGCCAATCAGGTGAGGGCGCGAATCACGATTGGCCTGTGAATGAATAAACAAGACTTTTTCACCAACCTTTGCTTTCAGAGCATGCTCTTTAATCAGTGCACCGACCGAACCATTAAATACCACATGGCTTGGTGTTAAAGTACGCATCACTGGTAAGGTCTCTTCCAGTGCTTGTTGAGCTGAATCATATTGCCGATAGGCACCTTTTTCGTCCTTGCTCAGATAATAATCCTGCTCACCAATATAATAAGCACGATCGTATTGAACTGGGTGGCCCTGTTCATCTTTTAAACCATCACGTGGTAAAACCATAATCACACCATTCATACCGGAAACGACATGGTATGGAATCATTAAACCACCAGTCGCACAGTGGTAGACAAACACGCCTGGCCTGGTTGCCTTGAAACGTAATGTCATTTGCTCTCCAGGTTTCACCTTGGTTAACTCGGCTCCGCCGAGCGCACCAGTTGCTGCATGCAAATCAATGTTGTGAAGCATGGTGTTTGTTGATGGATTGACCAATGTCAGTTCAACATAATCATCCTGATGTACAACAATCACAGGGCCGGGGATAGAACCGTTGTAAGTTAACGCCTGAATCTTAGTGCGATTACCGATATCAATCTGTTTCTCTCTGGCAACCAGTTCAATTTTGACGACTTTAGGGGTACCTTGTACGATTTGGTTATGTCTCGGCAGAAATGGTGGATCGACGAGTATCTGATATGTGCGATCAAAATTGGTTAAATCTGGATCTGAAACGACACTGGCAGATTTATGAGCAGATGAGTTACATCCGCCAAGGAGAAAACTGATTGTGATAGAAAAGAGTATAAGTT
>DRLZ01000111.1 GCA_011322755.1 Crenotrichaceae bacterium | reverse complement strand
ACATAACAGTGTACATATTTGGAGAAAAGAGTTTGTCAGAAAACAGTTTTATCAATGAAATCAGCAAGAGACGCACGTTTGCGATTATCTCGCACCCCGACGCAGGTAAAACCACTATTACCGAAAAGTTGTTGTTGTATGGAGGTGCAATACAGTTAGCTGGTACGGTTAAAGGCCGTAAAGCCGCCCGTCATGCGACATCCGACTGGATGACCATGGAGCAGGAGCGGGGTATTTCCGTGACTTCATCGGTGATGCAGTTTCCCTATGGTGATACCATTATGAACCTGTTGGATACGCCCGGTCATGAAGATTTTTCGGAAGATACTTATCGCACATTAACGGCGGTGGATTCGGCCTTGATGGTCATTGATACCGCAAAAGGGGTTGAGCAGCGCACCATCAAGTTAATGGAAGTCTGCCGTTTGCGTACCACGCCGATTATCAGTTTTATCAATAAGCTTGACCGTGAAGGGCGAGACCCCATTGATTTACTGGATGAGATTGAAGATGTGTTGAAAATTCAATGTGCGCCCATGACGTGGCCCATTGGTATGGGTAAAAACTTCAAGGGTGTGTTCCATCTGTACAACGATGTTGTGCATTTATTTAGTGCTACCCATGGCGGAAAAATCCAGGAAGGTGAGGTGATTGAAGGCTTGGATAATCCCCGCCTGGATGAATTGTTTGGCGAATTAATCGAAGAATTTCGTGAAGAGATTGAATTGGTGCGTGGTGCCAGTCATGAATATGATCATGAAGCATTTTTACGTGGTGAATTAACACCCGTGTATTTCGGTTCAGCGATCAATAACTTTGGGGTAAAAGAATTACTCGATGCAATTTCGCAATATGCGCCGGCACCACAGCCACGGGAAACGGAAACTCGAACAATTGATCCAGCCGATGAAAATTTTTCTGGTTTTGTTTTTAAAATTCAGGCAAACATGGATCCCAAGCATCGCGACCGGGTGGCTTTTTTGCGTGTTTGCTCCGGCAAATATGAACAAGGTAAAAAAGTTTATCAGGCGCGTATCAAAAAAAATGTTCAAATATCCAATGCTATCACCTTTATGGCACAGGAACGTGAGCATGTGGAAGAAGCTTTTCCGGGTGACATTATTGGTTTACATAATCACGGTACCATTCAAATTGGTGATACGTTTACTGCCGGTGAGGACTTGAAATTTACTGGCATTCCACATTTTGCTCCAGAACTGTTTCGTCGGGCCAGGCTGCGTGATCCACTGAAAAGCAAGCAGTTGATTAAAGGTCTGGAGCAGCTCAGTGAGGAGGGTGCCACACAATTATTTAAGCCCTTAAATAATAATGATTTGATTCTCGGTGCTGTTGGTATTCTTCAGTTTGACGTGGTGATGGAGCGTTTAAAAACAGAATACAAAGTTGACTGCTTATTTGAACCGGTGAATGTTGCCACTGCCCGTTGGGTATATTGTGATGACGAGAAAAAACTGGAAGAATTTAAACGCAAGGCTGCGGATAATCTGGCAATTGATGGTGGCGGTGATTTAACCTATATTGCACCAACCCGAGTGAATTTGAATCTCACCATGGAGCGATTTCCGGATGTTGAGTTTAAAGCAACTCGAGAACACTAACGGGTTTTGTTATGGTTCAAGAGAATGATAGTGCCAAACCTCTTGAGCTGATCGATAGCCACTGTCATCTGGATTTTCCCGAGTTTGATGAAAACCGTGAAGCACTCATTAATGAATGTACAGTAAAAGGTGTTAAAAAGTTTATCGTGCCAGGTGTTACAGCAGACACCTGGCCACGATTAAAAAAAGTAGCCAACGATTATTCTTCTATTTACCCAGCCTATGGTTTGCATCCTTATTTTCTGGCAGAACATAAATTGGAACATGTGGAGGCGCTGAAGGTTTTTATACAAAATAATCCATCAATTGCGATTGGTGAAATTGGTCTGGATTATTATTTAAAAAATCTTGATAGAAACTTTCAACAAAAATTATTGCTAGCGCAACTGGCACTGGCAAATGAACTCAATCTACCTGTTATTTTGCATGTTAGAAAAGCTCATGATGACGTTTTGTCCTTTTTAAAGCAATTTTCTCTGGTAGGCGGGACAGTTCATGCGTTTAATGGAAGTTTTCAACAAGCAGAACAATACCTTAAACTGGGTTTTAAACTGGGTTTTGGTGGTGCAATGACCTTTGAGCGGGCCAGACATTTGAGGCAACTGGTTTCGGACCTTCCTCTTGAGGCTATCGTGCTGGAAACCGATGCACCGGATATGCGGCCAGCGAATTATTCCCAGGAAATTAATACGCCTCTGACTGTGTTGACCGTATTTCGGCAGATTTGTGAACTGCGGAGTGAGTCCCCGCAACAAATAGCCAATCAAATGACTGCAAACACATGTGCGATTTTTTCTCTTCCAAATTGACTTGGCCTAAAAAAAACTGTGACCCAGTTCTCACTTTTACCCATCTGAAAAGTTCCCCTATCTACTTCTCATAAAGCAAAAAAAACAATCGATTAGAAATTCAGGTAGTTATATTTACTAATACCTTAATTAAATTACCAAAATCAATTTATTGAAAACTACTAATATAGATATTCCCTAAGTAATTGAAAAAAAGCAAAAAAAAATAATTAAAAAATAGTTAAAGCTTCTTCTAAATTGACCGCTATGACAGTTGATTACTACCTGTGACAGGATCGTTTTAAAAGCTTGTTTGTTACTTACTTTGAATACGGTTTTGCCACATTTTGGTACAGAAGGGTCTGTACCAAAAAAGGGTGGGATTGGTTGTAGTACACAAATTTAGGAGAGGCATTTAATGATCAAACATCGATTTAGACTACTAATAGCCTGCATCATGAGTATGGTGCTAGTGCTATCTGGTTGTTCTAGTGATGGTGGGGGCGACGGTAGCGCAAATACAGCGGCACCAACAACTGTATCTGGTAAAGTTACGTTGTCTTCCATTTTAACTGGTGACCAAAGTTTCAAAGCGCGAAATAAAGCGATTATTTCCGCAGCCATGAAAGCGGGCAAGCCCGGTTCTAAAGCATACCAAAAAGCATTGGCCAAAGCATCGGCTGAATACTCGGCATTAAATAGCCGGGCATTGGTTTTTGGTGAGCCCGGTGGCGCTTTCGCCAATGGCGTCGTTTACTTGTATAACGCAGAACACCCTGAGTGGAAATATCCTGTTGCAGTTGCAACCACGGATGAGCTGGGTGACTATGAGTTAAAAGTAACTTCTAATGCTGCCAAAAACGGTAATGCATATTCTGACGGTGCACCAATTCCATCGGGTAAATACACATTACTGGCTTTTACTTTAAAAGGATTGTTTCCTGATCTGGTTGCACTTCAGTCTGTTGTAAACGAATTTGAAGGTGTGATGTCAGGACTTGACCTGGTAGCACAAAGAAGTACAGCTTCACCAACCATTACCAGCATGTTAGGTGTTTCTAAAAACACTGATGGTACACAAACTTGGGGTGACAGCTCTCTTGAATTAGCACCAAATGCTGCTGTTCAAGTATCTTTCTCCATGCCTATGTTTCGTGAAGCCATTACAAGTGACTTCCTGACAATAACTGCAGCTGATGGCTCAACTGTTCCATCTGGTACATGGACATTGTCAGCAGACTGGTTGACAGCCACTTACTACCTTGATGATGGTGAAACCTGGACGCCAGGTACAGAATATAACGTAACAGTTATGGGTGCTGATGGTGATTTGGGTATTGTTGGTGCGATTTATAATATTTATGGCCGATTCCTGGAAGAAACAGGTGTTGGTACATTTAAGATTATGGCGCTTGCTGCTGGACAGTCACTCACTGATCTGATTGATGATGTTTCTCCAACAGCTACATTGGTTAGCCCTGTTAACCAAACCGGTGTTTCATTAATTGAACCCATTCGAATTTCTTCTAATGAACGCATGGATGTTAATGGTTTATTGTTAACAGCTGAACCTAGCCTTGGTGCACAGCCTGGTGTCCTTTTTGTTGGTCGAGTGGAAACAGAAGTCGGTACAGCAACAAAAGTGACTTATGAATATGAATTCGTTCTTGGTGAGCCATTAAAATTGGCTACAACTTATGATATTACAGTTTCAGGTGGTAAGGATCTGGCCGGTAATGTGATGAACGAATTAAAAACATCTTTCCAAACTGAAGCAACATCTGAAGGTATTGCGGTACTTGATGAAAACGCAACCGCAGATGAAATTGCAACAGTTAATGCGCAAGTTGATGTGAAAGATGTATTCGGTAAATGGATACGTTCTATGAATGATCGTAACTTGCCACAGCTGCAAAGCGTGATGAGTGGTGATTTCTTTATGGAATATAATGCGGCGAACGGTTTTGACACAAACGACCTGAATCGTGATGGTATTTATGATTTGGCTGAATTCAGCGAAATGATGAATCAAGCGTTCACATTCTGGGATTACTGTGGCGTAACTGTTACAGGTACTATCCCTGATACAATCAATATTGTTGGTGACACAGCTGATTTTGAATTTGTATTGGGCGGTGATTCAAGTATTACTAATCAGGATTGTAAAGAAGCTGTACCTCAGGATTCATTATTTGCTACGTTGCAAAAAATCAATGGCGCCTGGTTCATAGTTCGTGCATCCGAAGGCATAGATACTCGTGGTCAGGAAATCTCAGCAGCAACAGTGTTGAACCTGGTTCAACCGGCTTATGGTGAAGAGTTAAATCTGGGTTACGATCCAGAGACTGGTCAGGAAGTTGATGTAACATTCGAATGGGAAGAAATTGCAGATGCAGCTTCTTATGCGATGATATTTATTGATTCACGTAATCCTAAATCGGGTTTTGCGATGATTCTTCCTCCAACTCAGACTTCATTTGATATTCCTAGCGCAATTGACGTAGCAATGGATGCCGGCACTGTAGCAGAAATCAGTGAAGATTTTGGTTTTACTGATGGCTTCGATCCTCGTCCAGGTAGTGAAGTCTATTGGCAAATTGCAGCTTTGGGCTCCAATACTGTACGTGATGTACAGGACGGACGCCAAACTTCATTGCCAAAAGATGTTGTTGCTATGTCTGAGTTATCTCGTTTTAAAATTGCAGGTGAATATGTGGAGTTAGATGTTTCAGTAAACACTAATTCTGGCACACTTGATGGTTTTATGTATGACGAGTTTTCTGGTGTAGGTACAAGTAACGGTGCAGATGGAGAAGCAGTTGTATTCTCCGAATTAATCCGTGGTTATGATTTGGGTGCTGCTGATGTGGCAACTTTGACAATCACTAAAGCCCGTGACGAATCTACCGGTGGTGCAGTCTTTGTTGATGGTAATACTCACAGAGAATATTGCTTTGATTTTGATGCAAGTGGCCAAGCTAAGGTGACAATTGCATTGAACCAAGGTGTGAGTAACGTGGGTGTTATGGATGATAAATCTCGTTCATGGACGTGTCAGCAAGCGGCAGGTGGAACAACTGCTGATCAAGGTGGATTTATTCTTGAAAAATGGTTCCAGATCAATTCTACCGGTGGTATTCCAACTGCTATAACCATTAATAGTGTTGCTGACCAAGCTGGTACTGCGCTTGTTAATGATGGTTGGGATTTTTATCAATCTGACACAGCGACAGGTATCGTCGTATCTGGATCGGTTGATTGCACCATTATTGATTGTTCAAAAGTTAATGAACTCCGCTTGGAGCTTTGGAATGACTTTGCAAAAGCAAGAGCCAGTCGTTCTGTTCAGCTGGATGCAAACGGTGACTTTATTACAGATGTTGAAGTATTCAAAGGTGAAAACTGGGTAAACATCAATGCATCAATTTGTGATGAAAATGGTTGCCAAAACTTCAGTTCAAACTTTGGTGTTAAAACAGCAGAAGGATCTGTGTACGTTCCACCAATTTCTGAAATTGTTGTCATGAATGCCACAGACAGTACAGTTGTTACCCAGAAGGAAGATTGGGGTAACGGTGGAATGTGGGATGTTTCTGCAGTCACTGATAATACTGTTACTATTACTGGCCGAATGGAGTTCGCTGATGATACTTCTGGTGACCGTGAACCTCGCTGGGAAGTGGGTAGTGATGGTGGATGGCAGAGTGATCGCCTGAGTGTTGCGCCAGATGGCACATTTGAATTGACTGTAGACGTTTTCAATGGATGGAACTATGTCCGCATTCAGGATGTGAAAGACAATTGGTTCAACATTGATTTGTATACCGATTTGGGTAACAAAGTCATTCGACCTGAAGTGACTAAAATTGATACAACTACATTTGATACGACAAATCCATTTAATGGAGAGTACACAACGGCTCAGTGTAGTGTAACAATTGAAGGTACAGCCACAGCGGGTGAAATGCGTGCATACTGGAACGGCAACATCGATGATCCAACGAATCCTCAGTATTACTGGGAAGAGTTTGTCCTCGAGGCTGATGCTGATGGTGTGTTCAGTGTAACAGTGCCATTAATTGGTAGCTCGGATGCAACAGTCAATACTGATAACTTCATAGACCTGTTTGATAAAAACTGGAACTGGATGGGAGTTCGTGTAATCAACACAGCTGATTGCGCTTACACACCACCAGCTATGACAGTTGATGCTATGTCAGGAATGTCAGGTACTACTTCGGTGCCAATGTATAAAGCTGAGTCTTTTACAAATCCTGACCCTAATGATCCCAACAATGTAATCGAAACAGGCGCGCGTTTTTCTCCTGATTCACTCGATCCTTATGCGATTGCAAGTGTTGACAGTGTTACCGTTACCGGAACAAGTACAGTTCCTGGGCGCATGATCAATGCAGACATGTGGGTTTGTGGTCGTCAGATCAAAGCGACACCTGTTACCGCGAGTGACGTTGTAAATTCAAACGGTTTGTATGATTGGAGTTTGTCTGTAACAGTGTATCCAGGTAATAGCACACTGAACATCAGCGATGGCAAAAACTGGTATAACGCAGATATTAATGTGGATAACACCAATGAACTGCCAGCCCCTGTTGTTTCGGTTACTGTATTAGACGGTAGCACAGCGCTCTCACCAGTGGTTGATGCTGCTGCGACAGACCCTTGTGCCGGATCACAGGCTCGCTACGATACTACTGCCATGGCAACTCAACCCATGACTGTCACTATTACTGGAACAAGTAGTGCAACAGTTGATGGCGAGGGTGAGTGGCATGCAGATGGTAGTTTTGGTCGGTTCCCGATTACAGATGGCGCCTTTAGTTTTGAGGTGACATTGTATGATGGTTTCAACATGATCAATATCAACGACGCAGACTGGAACAATGCCACTGTTGAGATTTTTACCAGCAATGGCAATCTCCGTCCACGTTATGTTGATATGGACAATGCTGTAACAGGTGTAGCCCCAGGTACAGTGACTATCACAGGTACTGTTTATGGTAAAGCCAGCGATGGAACTGGAAACACTTTTGTGCCTCAAAATATTAACGCTAATATTAATTATTGCGATAATACGGGGAACTGCACATGGGTAGATTATTCCAGTGATCCAAATGCTGCCGATTGGGGTGCACAACCTATGACACTGACTGCAACAGGAAATGCCAATGGTGATTACACCTATAGCTTTGTTGTTGACTTGGTGGCAGATGGTGCTGACCCTACCTTAGCCGCGTTCACTAGTATCTACATCAATGTAGATGGTGATGATGGTAACGGTGGATGGCAGGGTCATGGCATGAATACGGCAATCAATGACAATTGTCTTGATTGCAACAATT
>DRLZ01000110.1 GCA_011322755.1 Crenotrichaceae bacterium | reverse complement strand
GGTTACTCAAAACTTAGGTGTTTTTAAAGACGATCCCGTTCTTAAGACTCTAAAAGTAGCAGAAGAGTTACAGAAATGTACAAGTGTTCATGGGTTAATTTCAGCAGACCGCATGTTTGGTTTGCTTGAACGAGATTTCTATACTAAAGAGATTGAGCAAGCAGTTGCCCAAGCGTTAAATCCCACACCACGCCGAGATTACTTATCAGCACATAAAACCCTTCTTGATCTCGCTACAACACCAGAAGGTAAGGTACGAATAGTCACCACTAATTTTGATCGCTTATTTGAAAAGTGTGGCAAAAAAATTTCTGCCTGGAAACCTCCTAAGTTACCCGACCCATCAAAACACAATGAACTGGATGGTATTGTTTATCTACATGGATGCGTAAATAATGACTATTCTGATTCAGAAGGTAACGGTTTTGTTCTTTCAAGCTCTGGTTTTGGTCGCGCCTATTTATCAGAAGGTTGGGCAACAGCATTCATAAAAGAAATACTGAATCAATATAGTGTCGTATTTATTGGTTATTCAGCCGATGACCCACCAATACACTACCTTCTTGAGGCATTAAACCAGCATGGTCAACCAAGTGGTCTTTACGCTTTTCAGGACGGAACAGAGGCTGGCGCTACTGCGCGATGGGAACACAAAGGTGTTGAGGCCATTGCGTATTCAGCAGATGATAGGCATCGTGCGCTATGGGATACACTGGAGGCGTGGGCAGAGAGAGCCAAAAACCCAGACCAGTGGATTCAGTCAATAATTAACCTGGCTATGAAAGAACCTGAATGTCTTGAGCCTCACCAGCGGGGACAGGTTGCACATATCATATCGACATCGGTTGGAGCGAAAATTTTTCAAGAAGCAAATTCTCCTCCACCAGCCGAATGGCTTTGCGTATTTGATGCGTTACAGCGCTATGCCAATCCTGGAAGTGTAGGTGCAATTGGTTCTGACAATTTTATTGATCCTTTTGATCTTTATGGGCTTGACTCAGATACTGTACCTAAAAAGTCAATCCTGATGATGTTTACGCCCAAACAGATAAAAGAGAAGTTCCTTCGAACGCATGGGATGCTTTTTCAGTAAACAAGCACGATCAACAAAATCTTGATAACCGCAGGTTCGCCTCGATTCGAGGACGTTTGACAAACAACAATTCAATACTTTCTGATCGCCAGAATCAGATTGGTGCATGGATTAGCAGAGTCGCCGATCAACCTGCATGTCTTTGGTGGGCAGCCAAACAATCGGGTCTGCATCCAGGCATTCAGCAACAAATTAAGCATCGATTTAGGCACCGAGAAATTATCCGTTCTGACATACATCAGGCGTGGCAATACCTGTTTGAGAGTTGGGACAGAAAAGTCAATCACTTCAACAACGAAATATTTGACTTGAAATGCGAGACTAAAAAATATGGTTGGAATGGTTCAGTAGCCAGAAAATATATTGCGATGACTCGACCATGGTTGAAAGTGGAATTGAGCTATGACTATAAACCAAAACCGCCAAACGGAAATGATAGCCAATATATCAAAAATCTTCTGCACCTGGATGTTGAATATCAGCCGCCACATGAGTTTAACATTCCTGATGAGTGGCTCGCTTTCATTGTCAGCGAATTTCGTCAGAATCTTGAGGTTGCACACTATCTGGAAACCGAAATTGGTGGCGATGGATTGAGTATTGGTTTCAGTAGCCCGATGATTTCTGAAGAGAGTCCTGAAATTAGTGATAATCAGCGTACTCGCGGGTTATCAGGTTATGTGATTAAATTTTCTGAATTATTTGAGCGATTAGTCGAATTTGATATTTCCATTGCCCGCCAGGAATTCTCTGCATGGCTTGTAGACGACGAGCACATTTTTGCACGATTAAGAATTTGGGCTGGAGGAAAAAAAGACGTTGTATCTGCGCAAGCCTTCAGTGATATTGTTCTGGGTCTGAGTGATGATGCTTTTTGGGACAGATATCACCAAAGAGATCTGTTGTTAGCATTAAAAAAACGCTGGAATGAATTAGACACCAAGACACAAAAGAAAATAGAAAAGCGACTGCTTGAAGGTCGGGAAAAATGGAGGAATGGTGAGGAACTTCAAAAACAGTGGAATGCATGTGATTCACTCAATCGCATTACCTGGCTAGCGAAACAAGGTTGTGATTTTACATTCGATTTGCAGGCGGAAGCGAACAGGCTCAGGAAAATAGCACCTGACTGGAAACCTGATAATGCAGAAAAAGCTGCTTCATCCAATGAAATTCGCAGTGGTACAGTGATACCAAATCCAGAATATTCTTGTTTGCTGAATATACCCCTCAATGCAATTCTATCAACCGCACAAAAAATAAGCGAAGACAATGAGGACTTTCTTACAGAAAAAGATCCTTTTTCCGGATTATCGAAGGAGTGTCCTGTTCGTGCACTCAGCGCACTTACACTTGCTGCAAAACACAATGAATTTCCACAACGAGCCTGGAATTCTTTTTTGTTTTTTGAAAATCGACAAAATGACAAACCGAAATTATCCGCATTAATTGCAGAGCGGTTATGCCGTATTCCCGACAACGCCATCATGGATTTTATTCATCCGGCGTCTCTGTGGATTCAACAAACAAGCACACAATTGGCCACTCAATCCCCAGAAACTTTTGATAAGCTAATCCTGAAACTTATCAATGTTATCAATTTACACCCATTGAGTAACAACAGAGGTGGTGCTCGAGCTGGGAAAGACACAGATTGGACACATGAATCGATTAATTCACCTGCCGGAAAGATTGCTCAGGCAATATTTAAAGAGCCAAGAATAAAAACCAAAGCAAATTCAGACGGGCTACCTGACGAATGGCGAAATCTTGCATACAAATTGCTCAACATGAACAATGATTCGTATCGGTATGTGCTTGTCATATTTTGCCGCAACATCAATTGGTTTTATGCTGTTGACCCTGATTGGACTGAGCAGAATCTACTCTCTGTTCTGGATGGAAACGACAAAGATAATATAGATGCGTTCTGGTCAGGATTTTTTATGCACTCTCGAATAGAAAACCAAGCACTATTTTTTCGTTTGAAGCCGCATTTGTTATGTCTTGCCAAACAACAAACCACAGCTTTAAACAAATACAATCATATTCAAGCTGGGATTCTTCTGGCTGGATGGGAAATCAAAAACAATGCCACAGGAGAACGATGGATTACGAACATTGAAATGCGAAAGCAAATTCTGGATGGCGGCGATGTCTTAGGCTCAAGGATATTGTGGCAGATTAAGGATTGGTCTGATTC
>DRLZ01000109.1 GCA_011322755.1 Crenotrichaceae bacterium | reverse complement strand
GGATGAATGATTTTAGTGCCGCAGACATGATTCAGTTAGCTGCCAGACATACGGTTGCGCGGATGCTTGAACGCGATGACTTCAATAAACGCTATCGTAGCGAAAAAGCAATCGCAATTCACGAGTTTTTGTACCCGCTCATCCAGGGTTATGATTCAGTTGCATTACAAGCCGATGTTGAGCTGGGTGGGACCGATCAGAAGTTTAATTTACTTGTCGGGCGTCAGCTCCAGGAACAATATGGACAAAAACCCCAGGTTGTCATGACAATGCCAATTCTGGAAGGTCTGGACGGTGTTCAGAAAATGTCTAAATCACTGGACAATTATATTGGCATAGCAGAACCAGCAAATGAGATGTTTGGCAAGATGATGTCAATTTCAGATGAATTGATGTGGCGGTATTTTGAACTGCTGAGCTTTCGACCAATGAGTGAAATCAATGACTGGCAAAAAAGCTGTTCGCAAGGAACCAATCCACGGGATTACAAGGTATTGCTTGCCCAGGAAATTATCGAACGCTTTCATGACAAGCAGTCTGCGATTGATGCATTGACGGCGTTTGAATCACGCTTTAAGCATGGCGCGCTGCCGGATGATATTGAAACACAGGAATTTTCTACACCTGATACAGGTTATGCTATTGCTAATCTACTCAAAGATGCTGGATTAACTCAAAGCACATCGGAATCATTGAGAATGCTAAAACAAGGCGCTGTACGAATTGATTCTGAGCGTGTCAGTGACCCAAAGCAAGTGTTAACAGCAGGCAGCGAACACATCTACCAGGTCGGTAAACGACGCTTTGCAAAAATCAAACTTGTCTGATCAAGCGATCGACTTAACAATCAATACAATACCTGAGACCAATAGAAAAACGCTGAAAAACAGTCGATATTGCTGGTTATCAATTGTCACGTAGATTGCCTCTTCTGCAACGATATAAATAAACAAGGCAAAGATCAGATAGATCAGATTGTTAAATACATTAATGTCCAGGTGCTGCGCAGCTACAAAGAGTGTCGCTATCTGAAAAAACGCAAATGTGGCATATGCAGCCGCCACAGTGGCTCGTGTCGCGTGTTTTGAGAGATGCTTGTTATGAACGATTGCAGTCAGTAATGATCCACCAAGATTGGTTAGTCCATGAACAACCCCCATAACAACCAGATACATTTTTTCATAGCGCACCAAAACCTGAAGCATCTGATTGATTTTTTGGGAATAATTCTGCAACCCGACAAAAATCAGAAAGATTCCAACAATCAAACCAGCGTTAAGCTGTAACCGTGTCAATAAAAATAGCGAGATAACAACAACCGGAATCGTGTAGGTTAACACCTTGATATAGAAATCTTTATCAATCTCGGTGTAATAACGTGTAATCTGGATTGCATTAATCGCTAATGATATCGGCAACAGTATTGTCAATGCCTCAAGAAACGCATAACCAGAGAGCAGTAGCAGTGGAGTCCCAAACAACAATACACCGACGCCAAACACGGACTGGATGATGGTTGTCACGAGTAACGTGATGATAATGTCAATAGCCATTTAAACGCTGTTCACTCCCCATATGGTTCTGCTCGATCGATAACGCGTCCATGATTTGTTCTCTCGATGCTCACCATAGAACCATATCTCAGACGAACGACCGTGTAATATAACAATCATATTGGTGTTGATGCAAACGACAAACTGGGGCTAAGCCCTGGTTAATCTATACGATTCAGCATTTTGATTTCAACAGGATCCAGGACGATTTTGATAACCGTAGCGCTGGTATTTTCAATCACGCTTTAGATTCGAACCTGAATGATTCTATGCTCAAGTATTTTACTGTGTTGCGAGAGAGTTTACTCTCAGGCTCAATTTGTCTAACCCTGGATGACACAATTGACTGACAACATAACAAACACAAATACAGACTAATGCTGAAGATCGTCCGTTTATTTTTACCAGAATGATCTTTTCTGGAGATATTCGGGATCATGGTTTATTCAGCCACTCATCTGGCCAATGGACACCGCAGACATTCAGAACAGCTAGCAAGTCATGGCATTGTTCAATCGAGTGCTTCACAGGCCGCGATTGTCTGGAAAGAATTTGACGGCACAAACACTTCAATCCCGTTGCAGAGATCACTGGATAATGGTCTAAGCTGGTCAGCAACAAACAAGATTGCTACGGACACAGGCACTGCTGACTATCCATTTCTTCTGAGTCATAAAGACAATCTTTATCTATCATGGTACAGTGAGAACAGACGATATCAACTGCTTAAAGTTGATCAATAACCTCGAATTGTCACGCATGATATCTAATAAAGTATTTAAGAATGATCACTCACTTGACTAAATTATGGATTGCACAATTTGCAACGGTCTCAATGGGCGTGTTGTTCGCATTAACAGCCCTCGCTTCAAACGCGTTGATTCAACCCTTTCCCAAAGGCAGCAGACAACAAATACTGGATACATACCACGATCAGCCCGTCATGCTGGTGTTATGGTCAGTGGCGTGTTCATCATGTTTGAAAGAACTGGAACTGATTAGCGAAACACTTCAAACAAGTCCTGATTTAAACATCGTTTTTGTTTCAACCAATGCCTGGACTGAGTTTAGCGAGAGCTCCGATGTCATGGAGAAGCATGGATTATTACACTCTGATGCATGGGCTTTTTCAGATTCGGATATTCAAGCGCAGCGCTACGAAATCGACCCGAAGTGGTATGGTGAGGTACCACGGACTTACTTTTACCATAGCACCCATCATCGAACCGGATTGAGCGGGAAACTTCATGAAAGTCATTTAAACAAGTGGTTGGCGACACATCGCCTCCCTTCATCGACTCCATTTATCACAGTACCTACAAGCACAAAGTTGTACTGAGTAACTGGCTGTGGAATAACCCTGTCCTGTTTATGCAAATCTGAAAATCACTCACATCGACTTGATTGTCTTAATACTCATTACCGAATGTCAAACCTTAATCACCCTAACCCATTCCCTTCTCTTGAATCGCTGGTTGGTAATACACCACTCGTGCAGTTACAGCGACTGATCGGAAAAACAAGTAACATTCTGCTTGTCAAGCTGGAAGGCAACAACCCTGCCGGTTCTGTAAAGGATCGCCCGGCGCTGAGCATGATTAAATACGCCGAACTCAGAGGGGAGATAAAACCCGGAGATCGTCTGATTGAAGCGACCAGTGGCAATACCGGGATCGCTTTGGCAATGGCGGCTGCAGTAAAAGGCTATCGAATGACATTGATTATGCCTGATAATATGAGTGCTGAACGTCGTGCATCGATGAGAGCGTACGGTGCTGAAATAATCCTCACCCCAGCCCAGGGCAGCATGGAAGCAGCAATCGATCTGGCGCGTGAAATGGAAGCAGACGGACAAGGCAGAATTCTTGATCAGTTTTCAAATGCGGATAACCCTCGCGCCCATTACGAAGGAACCGGCCCCGAAATCTGGCGTGATACACAAGGTAAAGTGACTCATTTTGTCAGTTCAATGGGTACTACTGGCACGATTATGGGAACTTCGCGTTATTTAAAAGAACAAAACAGCCAGGTACAAATCGTTGGTGTGCAGCCTGAAGACGGCTCAAAAATACCTGGAATTCGTTGCTGGCCGAAAGAATACTTACCAAAAATCTATGATAATTCCCGGGTTGATCGCATCATCACTGTCAACCAGGATGATGCTGAGATGACCACGCGCAGCCTTGCCAGCAAAGAAGGTCTTTTTGCCGGTGTTTCATCAGGAGGTGCCGTCTCAGCTGCGTTACGCTTATCAACCGAGCTTGAGAACGCTGTGATTGTGGCGATTATTTGTGATCGAGGGGATCGTTATATCTCAACAGGGATATTTCCTGCCGACTAACTCTACACGGTTTCAAAGTTGTGTAACGTATGAATAAAAATGTTCAATCATTGTTATTCATCAACAAGCGAAACAGTGAAGCCAGCTGGTTTGTCCGACTGACAAACATCCATAAACAGTTGCCAGACTTACAATCAACCATCCTGCTTGCTGGTTTATTGTTCAGCACAGCGATCACTGCAATCGAACAAATTCATGTGACGATCGGGGAACTGGAAAATACACATCACCCGATTGATAATATCAAAGGGTTAAGTAGCCGTATTGATTTTATACACAATAATCAACTCGCTGCTGCCATCAGTACCCACTCCATTACATTACTACCCCCTTATGATGGCATACAAGCTGTTCAGCTTGGTTGTTCTGCATTAACAACGAATGAAACATACATTCGTTGCAACAGCGGCAATCTGACACTAACGCTCTCAAATGACAAGCAGTTCTCTATTCCTTTCCAGTTTCAACAGACAACACATTCTGAAAATGGTCAATTTAGAATGACTCCAATACCTTTCGCGAACAAAGAAAGTCAAATGCGGTTGAGATGGCAACAAAAAAAATGGGATTTTTTAACCGCAATCAACACCTTGTCCTTAACACCGCTGTCTGATTTGTTACATTCTGCTGGAATCAGTATCAGCGATGGATTTTTGACAATAAACGCCGAGGCTGCATCACCAGCCACAAATCTACTCAATGCAAATCTTCGCTTTTCAGGAACTGATATTTCCTTACAAACCCATGATGCAAGCAAAGCAGTCGAAAAACTGAAGATAGAATCACATCTTCAAGCTGGAAGCACACAAGCGACGACTCAAGGTAATCTGGATTTTTACATCCATAACGGTGAAATCTATCTGCAACCAGTTTATTTATCACTTAACAAGGCTTCTATTTCAGGAGATACGCATTTTCTACTGGACAACAGAAATCAGAATCTCAAGCTAACCGATTTTACACTTAACCATTTTCCAAACTTTTCACTTTCTGGTGACCTGGAGACAACACTGGAGCAGAAGTTTCCACCAAACCAGGGAAATATCAAGGTTCAAATCTATAACCTGGCTAACTTATTCAATCACTATATTGCACCTTTTTTAAGAACCAACAGTGTCAAGCCAACACTTTCCAATACCCAAGGGTTGATACTTTCAGAGTTAGACTTTACTAACAAACAACTCGATCATCTACAGCTTTCCACAGCAGATGTATCCGCAACCTACACGTTTAATCATCAGGATATCAGCATAAACAATGCCCGTATATCACTTAACTGGCGACCCGATCACTGCTCTGAACAATCATTTGTATACTGGAAAACTGCAAACTTCAGAGGTGTTCCGCTTCCCGAAACAGTGTTACGGTTTAAGGCCTGTGGCCAGCAAATCAACTTTGAGCGTAATGTGACATTACCACTGCTGGATGGAGAGATGCAGTTTGATCATCTGGATCTAAAAAAACTCGATAATGGCAACATTGATTTTTCATTTGCGACTGAAATCAACAATATTTCATTGGCCGCGCTTAGCGAAGCGTTTGATTTACCACCTTTGGCAGGGCATTTGTCAGCGTCTATCCCTTCAGTCAGGCTTGAAAAAGGAGGCTTGCAACTGGACAGTTCGATTCAAATCAATGTGTTTGGCGGAACAATAGAAATTGAGGATTTACAAATTGACGGCATGTTAGGTTCGTATCCTGTGCTTACAGCCAATATAAACTTCAAAAAACTTGATCTTGGAAAACTCAGCAAACGTTTCTCATTCGGAAATATAGAAGGAAAGTTGAATGGTCGTATCACTGGTTTACGCATAGAAAATCAAAATGTTGTTGCTTTTGACGCAGCATTCTCTACTCCCGAGGATCGTCTATTGCCGTATTCGATCAGCCAAAAAGCAGTCGAAAACATCGCCTCATTAGGTGGAACAAACCCGGCCGATTTGCTTTCTCGCGGAGTACTCAAGATGTTCGAGTCTTTTTTCTACAGTCGCCTCGGCTTTCGCTGTAAACTGCGTAATAATGTTTGTGAACTTGAAGGCATCGCAACAGCTAAAAACAATGGATTTTATTTAATAAAAGGCATGCTGGCTCCGCAAATAAACGTGATTGGTTATAATCACCGGGTCAACTGGAGTGAATTGGCGACACGCTTAAAACGAATTACATCACAATCATCACCTGTTATTAATTAACACTACCGTCGTTATGACTCACTCACAAACTTTCTTATCCGCAAAATTGTAAAGACTCACTGTATTTGTTTCAGCTAAATAATCTGTATCAACTTATAATGACTCATTATCTGTCCAGGATTTCAGGAGAATACACCATGAAGTTTCGCGCAACATTATCTACACTCGCCTTGTACGCCTTATTGGCAGCATGCGTCACAATCAATATCTACTTTCCAGCAGCTGCTGCCGAAAAAGTCGCTGATGAAATTATTGAAGAAATCCAGAATGATGAAAGCAATAATCAACAAAAAGTACCTGATGATAAACAACTCGCTCCGGAGGATGATCCATTTAGCTACAATCAACATGGTGTTATTGAATCTATCGCGGTCGCATTATTGAACACATTGGTTTCACAAGCACATGCTGAAGAAGCCGATCTCAATGCTGATAGTGCGGAAGTGCGGAAGCTTAAAGCCTCCATGCGCGCACGTTACAATGCATTGAAGGAATTTTATGCAAATGGATCGGTAGGGATTCTGAATAATGGCTTGATTGCAGTACGCAACCCTGGAAGCATCCCACTGTCAATCAGAAACCAGGTAAACCAACTCGTGAATACAGAAAACAGTGATCGACGAAAACTTTACCAGGCAATCGCTACTGCGAACGGACATCCAGAATGGGCTCAGCAAATTCAGCAAACATTTGCACGACGCTGGATCGCTAAAGCACAACCCGGATGGTGGTATAAAGATGGATCCGGGTGGAAACAAAAATAACAGGTTGAATATGTCCAGACGCGCACGCCGCAAACAGTTTTCCAGTCAACCCGTCGATGCTGTCGTTACATCGTTAAGCCATGATAGCCGTGGTGTCGCACATGTAGATGATAAAGCAGTTTTTATTGATGGTGCTTTACCAGACGAATCAATCCGTTTTACATATACTCGGAAAAAACGTGATTTTGCAGAAGGCAAACTCACTGAGGTATTGGTTGCATCGCCAAAACGGATTCAACCAAAATGTTGCTATTCAGGCTATTGCGGCGGTTGTAGTCTGCAACATATTGGAACCGAATTCCAGATTGCTCAAAAGCAGCAAATTTTGCTCGAGCAGTTACAACGTATTGGTTCAGTCACCCCTAATCGAGTATTGCCTGCTTTAACCGGTCCGACATGGGGTTATCGCTCAAAAGCACGTCTTACCGTTCGTGATGTTCCAGGGAAAGGGCGCGTACTGGTGGGGTTTCGTGAAAAAGGCACCCGTTATGTTGCTGATATGCTCTCATGTGAGGTGCTGGATCCAGTCGTCGCAAGCCAACTGGAGAACCTGTCAATGCTGGTTGGAACAATTTCCATTCGCTGTAAAATACCGCAGATAGAAGTTGCTGTCGGTGAAAATCATCCGGCATTGGTATTTCGTATTCTCGAAGATCTTAATCCACAAGATCGCCAAAAACTCGCAGCGTATGGTCAGCAGCATCAAATTGAGATTTACGTCCAGCGTAACG
>DRLZ01000108.1 GCA_011322755.1 Crenotrichaceae bacterium | reverse complement strand
CCAGAAATCTTTTTTGGATTAGCAGCGGAGGACACTCATGACACATCACCACACTGAATTCAGATATCAACTCATCCGTTATCTGGTAACCCTGGTTTCCAATGGTGATCTGGAACGCTTACAACAACTAGGACTCGACGCCAGCCACCATGCGGCCTTAGGTCAGTTAAATTGTGGTGATGTCGAACGCATCGTACACAACCTGCCTGATTCGTTGTTTCAACTCACCATCAATACACAACAACTGGAACGATTCATTTACTGTTGCCAACATCACCAGTCTGATCGTCTGTTGATCCAGCAATTGCTTAAAGCTGGTGCATCCTATCCAGTCCTGAACCGTTTATACGGTTTAACCAGTTCAGATGTTGCAATCCTGCGTCAACAACTAGGAATTCCCCACAACCAAGGCAGACCCGCGTCACTAAGTGATGCACAACAAGACCAGGTCTATCGACTCTGGCAAGTCTCACAGCAACCCACAATTGCAGATCAGCTCTTACATTTGCATCAACACACAGCGATCCCGATCCGTTCACTGTGGCCGTATTTGAATGAGTGGTTTTTGATTCCTAACAAACACTAACGTAGAGAGAACGCGATGAAAGAGATTCGTACAATTCAAGCGGCCATACAACGGATGGCAACCAATCATCAAACACCCAGCGATGCCATTGTGTATGTAGGTCATCAACATGATGCCATCCCCCGTGCGATCTGGTTTGATCCAGCACTCCAAGCGATGGATGTTAGAGCCTGGGGCGTCATCAGAACACAACTGGATGTGGATCAGTCAGTGTCACTCTCATTACACAAATTACTGCAAAAGCAACTGGGTTATTCAAAAACCACAGTGTCCTGCATTCTCTATGGTTTGCGACTCAGTCGCTGGATTACTTATTGCCAAACATTACGCAATGCTGCGGGTCACAAACAAGGCCATGTGTATGCGATCCATGATGATGCCTTATCAGTCACCGAAACCTTGGCATTGGATCCCAATTACCTGGAATTCGTGACGCGACAAACCCAACATATGCGCTCACACATCCGACAATTAGCTCAGTCAATTCTAGGTGACCAACAAGCCAAAGTCCACAATGTAGACTTAGGTAATCCCAAGGTCCACAATCTAGACTTAGGGCTGCCCAAGGTCCACATTGTGGACTTAGGGACTATTTCAAAAAACCTAAAAAATCAAGATGATACAGCCAAGGTCCACAAAGTGGACTTAGGCCTAACTACATGTAGTAGTAGTTTATTAAAAACTACTACTACATCTAAAAACCCCCGCGCGCGCGAAAACGATTTTCACTTCCCTCCCAGCTTCACATCTGCTGAAATAGCCCTGGCTTTGAGCAGACTGGAACAATTGCCAGCAGAACTGCGTCAAGCGTTTCTGGATGAAACAGCCGCTCAAATCGAGCGCAAGCGCCAGACCCAGCGACCGATCCGCAACCCCATCGGCTTTCTGGACTGGCTCTGCAGTGAGTATCTTCAGGGCAACAATCGCTTGACCAGTTTGTCCGTGCGTTATCAGGAGCAACGCCAGATGCAGCAACGCCATGAAAATATTGCAGAGCAGTCAATAAAGGCATTTGAAACTGAGATGAAACAACGGGATGCGAATAACACGAATGTATCAACGACAACACACCCTGAATAAAACACATGGACACTAACAAGCTGTAATCATGGCAACTCAAACCTTACTTTGCTCTCTCACGCTACTGTTACACACCTATCAAGCACAACAAATGATTCGGGGGCGTTCAGCCAATCCAGCCTTGAACCAGCCACGCATCAGTGGTCTATTGGATTTTGCACGAAATTGCACACGCTTGTGGACTGCAGCCAGCGCCAATGATCCGTATGCCGATTGGGCGTTGATTCAAATCGAAGCTAAACTGGCCACCATTGAGTGTGAATTTAAAACACACCTCACACGATTGGCTCAGCCGTTGAACGATCAGAACACAGTGATCAATCCAGCACAATCAACGACCCCGTATCAGCACACCTGGGTGTTTAAAACACCGTATGCGAATCTGGCAGCAGGATTATTAACACGCTACGACGCATTACTTTGCTCTGTGTTGACGGCTCGCCAATTGGGACTCATCGATCATGGCGAGCAACATCGACTCATGAGCGCATACAGTCGATCGTTGCGCCAGTTGTTTGCACTGCCTAATTTTTGGCAACCCACGGGCATTCAGCGCAACCAGATCGATCTGCAATCAGATACAGTCCAGAACGCTATTCAGCGCTATGGTGACTGCCCAGCTGATATTCTGGCTGGAACATACCGTCCACGCCTGGCACCCCCGATTCGGACACGTGCCAGTGACGTGATCAGTGATCCAGTCAAACGGCAAGGCATTGAAAACCAGAGCAAACAGCACCAACCGCGTCACGACGCCTCTGTCGTGACGCGGCGCGTTTTCCAAATTGTGTGAACGTAAGTGAACCGCATTAAAAGCCCGGCCTCATCCCCGGCGTATCTGAAGATACACAACGGATGACACTCGCCTGCATGGATACCATGCAGATTCAACCACCCACAGAAAAGGAGACAGACAACAAATTAACACCTGTGGAATCGCTGTGCCACGTTCTCAATCGAGATCGCCACAGTCTCCGATGACGGAAATTTTGTCATTGCCAAAACTGCCTTGACTCATTCAGAGAACCAACGTTTTGTTGGTTGGCATTAAAACTCACCGAAATGAATAGCAATGTTGTATGCGCGATTTGAATTTTCAACTCAAAACGCTGTGCCACAGGCACAAAGAAGGATCGTATCGAACCCGGCATGATCGACACACTCAGTTGCAATTGATTGCGACTCAACTACACGATTTAGGATTTCGGCATTTACACGCATCAGGATTAAAACAAAAACATGTCCAGGCGTTGGTTGCCCATTGGCAATCCACCCAGATCAGTGACGGTGTCATCAAAAACCGCATGGCGGTTATTCGCTGGTGGGCACAAAAAGCTGATTGTTCTGCTGCTGTTGCCAAAGACAACAGTGTGTATGGGATTGGTCGCAGACAACTGGTGGCTAGTTACGACAAGTCGATTCCGTTGAATCAAGCCAAACTCGACAGCATTCAAGACCCCTATGTCCGCGCCAGTTTGTTACTGCAACACCATTTTGGGCTACGTCGTGAAGAAGCCATTAAGTTTCAGCCAAGGTATGCGGATCAAGGCAATCATCTCAGATTGAAAGGTTCCTGGACCAAAGGCGGCAAAGTGCGCACGATTCCGATCAGAACCGAACAACAACGTGAGGTGTTGAATCAGATCAAAACTATCGCAGGTGGTGGTGCTATGATTCCAGCGCATCTGAACTATGTGCAGCAATTACGCCGGTATGAGTATCACACGGCTCATGCTGGCATGAGCAAGTGCCATGGTCTCCGGCATGGTTATGCCCAGCGCAGGTATCAGGAACTCACCGGCTGGTTGGCACCGGCTGCTGGTGGGCCAAAATCAGCACAGCTTACGTCTAGTCAAAAACAAAAGGATCTGGAAGCGCGGCTGATGATCTCAGGTGAACTTGGGCATGAGAGAGAACAAATTACTGCGGTTTATTTAGGCAGGTAAAAGATGAGGCAGCTGGCCCCACTTTTTACTTTAAAAGTCTGACTGCTGGTTGTCAGGGTTTTGGCTATGATTTTTAAAGTCCATCGATTATTCTTTTCACACATTATTAAGCTGAGCTGCAATGAATCATAGAACACAAATCACTGACTATAATGACCAGCCCTTCCCATCATCAGATATTGCGATCTGGTGGCGTGATCTCCTGAATGAAGTGACTGGTGATTGGTATCACGTAACCCAAGATCCAGCAGGCTGTGGTTATTTCCTGACATTCACTGAAACTCAAAACAGACCAGTTTCTGCGAAAATGAGGCTCGCGCAAACCCCTGTCCAAACAGTGTGTTACCGCCAGGCACTAAGATACTGGATCGGGTCAGCTCTCTGGTTGCTAATTGGCGGGATAATTGTTATTTATCCTGCCAGTATTTGGAGGATGCTGTTTCAAGTTTTCCAAATCAATGCAATTCCGTTATGGCTAAATACACAGCAATTTATTGAAATAACATCATGGATTGGATCGATACTGATTACTTTTATTGTGTTGCGCATCGCCTGGGCTTATTACTCCGATCAATTAATTATTACAGATATTGGAATTGAGCGACACACCGGAATACTCACTCGAAGAACAACCAGCCTACGTTTTGATGATATTCGCAGAATTGGACTGTCACAAACGCTGTTTCAGCGGTTTCTAGGTATTGGTTTAGTTGAATTCTCATCGGCAGGATCAGATGGTGTTGATATCAATTTTAACAACGTATCAGATCCTTCCAAAATCAAGGATACAATACAGAATTACTGTCGTTCACACCGTTGACTGATTTTAACCGTGGCAACTGCGAGTACAGTTGCAATTTTGCCACACCACAATCTGCCTTAAGTGTGGCCAGTACCTTAGGTACCGCAGATATTGATAGACCCAATGGGGAAATACGCCCCATTGGGACGGTATTTCCCTTCAAAAAGTTAAGGAGAAATACCATGACAAGAACAGTCATCGCACGATCAAAAAGTATTCGCGCTTCAGAGCCATTAACAGACGCTGAATTACGACGTTGGACACCATCGATTTACGCAGATCATCCGCATTACTCACGTTCACAACGCTATGTGCAAATTCCGACCAGTCGATTACTGACTGGTTTGAAACGCGAAGGCTTTGAACCTTACTATGCGGCACAAGCTGGTGTCAGGGACGCAACAAAAGTTGGCTATGCCAAACATTTGTTGCGGTTTCGACATCGCAGCCAGATAGCAGATGAATCAGTCAATGAAATCGTGTTGATTAATTCACACGATGGCAGTTCATCGTATCGAATGCTGGCCGGGTGTTTTCGGTTTGTCTGCGTTAACGGCATGGTCTGTGGAGAAACCTACGATGAAGTACGCGTCACCCATCGTGGTGACATTCAACACAATATCATCGAAGGCGCCTGGCGGATGCTTGAGCAAAGCAAAGCGATTACAGAGTCCAGACAGGCGATGCAGTCGATTTTGCTCACAGCGGATGAGCAACATGTATTTGCTGAGTCGGCATT
>DRLZ01000107.1 GCA_011322755.1 Crenotrichaceae bacterium | reverse complement strand
CTGACGCACAGGCTTTTATTCACTTACTTGCTTCTGAGTATAAAGTATTCAAATTTCAAATCATCAGTAATATGGTGTTATCAGAGGATGATGGAAACATATTATTTAAAAGGTTATGTGAAGTCGTTGGACAACAAGATGATGTTACATTATGTCATCTCGGCTCAATCGCTTATGATATTGAGTTAAAACAAGCGGTTAAAAAACAGCAAACAGTTGTCAACCTTTATCCGAATGCTGTATCGTCTAAGCATCTATTTGCAATTCGAAATGTCATTGAATCATGGAATCATTCTAATCAGCCTCGCGGCTGCCTTGAATTTTTTGTGGAACGTCTGATCCAGTTTAATTGTATTGAAGCAAACACAGCAGTCACTCAAATTACTCAATGAACTCACTATCAACGCCTTCCAAGCATGAGCGATCTTATAGCCAGGAGCTCATTTTAGAGCACGAAAGCCTGGTCATACGCATTGCCCGACACATATTAAAAAAAGTACCACAAAGCATTCAACTGGATGATCTAATCCAGGTCGGAATGATAGGTTTACTGGAAGCGGTTAACAATTACGATGAAAACCAGGGTGCAAGCTTTGAAACCTACGCCGGTATTCGCATTCGTGGGGCAATGCTTGATGAAGTCAGAAAACTGGACTGGACTCCTCGCTCGGTGCATAAAAAAGCCAGAATGGTTTCACAAGCAATCCAGGCGATCGAGCATAAAACAGGGCGAGATGCGCGAGATGCTGAAGTTGCTGAAAATCTTGGTATCGATATGGAAGAATATCATAAAATTCTGCGCGACAGTCATGAAACACGCCTTTCAAGCATCGATGAATTATTGCAACTGAATGATCGTGGCGGACCAGCCGCTAAAAGTGATATGGAGCCACTTGAGGGACTCAGTCAGACAGGATTCAGGGAAGCCCTCCAACATGCAATCTCAGGACTGCCAGAACGAGAAAGACTGGTTATCCAGGCCTATTACGAAAATGAAGATAATCTACGCGAGATTGGTGAGCACCTGGGTGTCAGTGAATCGCGCATCTGTCAGATCCATAGTCAAGCAATTCTCCGTCTAAGAGCACGGGTTAGCTCATGGATTGATGGTTCGGTTTAATCAACAAAAAACATTCATCAAATAAGTACATCAACCCTCGAGGATACGATAGGTTTCCCACAAATCTTCTTTGGCCTCAACCAGAAGCCCATACAATGTTTTTGTGTTCATCAACCGACTGCTGATTTTTTTGCACACAGGAATTGTCATCAGCTCTGATTCTTCCATTTGATCCATGGCAATATGAGCAACAGTCACTAACTCAGCATAATCAACTTTTTCCTGGCTTATATACTGATAATTTTCAGCATGCGTCATGGCACTGGCAATATATTCCGGCAAACGGAATCGCTGGCATAATAAAGAACCGACCGGGTCTTTTAACTGGCGCATGGCTGCATCCAGGAGTAAAGGATTCTCTACCAGTTCACTGTTTTCAGCACCAATCGTTAACACCGGTATCGAACCAATATCATGCAACAAGCCCGCAAGCATTGCCTTATCCGGATCATATCCTTGCAAATGACTCGCCACCAATGCGCAAAATGCGCCTGTTAAATAACTATGCTCCCATAATGCGAGGCTTAGTTGAACAATCAGATTATTTGTAACATTGATCGACCCTGAAGACTGATTAATTGAATGGAGATAAACATATAATGAGCCTTCTCCCATTTGAGCGATGGCTTCCGGTATACTGCTGCTTTTGTATTTGATGTTTGCCAGATGCAAAAAATTAACCGCCATGGCAGGATCAAGCTGAACCAGCTTGGCATTTTCATGCAGGGTACGTGCTTCAGACAAATGCGGCTGAAACATCTGTCCAATCTTGTCAGTAATCGGGGTAAATTGAGGCAACCGGTACTGCTCAACATGGATCGCATTAAAGCATGAGAGAAACAGTAAATTGTCTTCTCCATTATCGTTCTCGTTTATTCTGGTATAAAGTTCTTGATCTAGCATAAATAATCTGGCTTTTGTAATATACAAGCAGCACACGCACACTTAGTCATTTAAGTGTAGTCGACCCAATAAGGAAAAATAGTCGTTTGGAACAACTAAGCACACAAAAAACCAGAAATTTTCTGACTGAAACAGATAAACTCAACACAATTCTGGACTTTATCCGTTGGGGCGCGAGCAGCTTTACTGCAAACGATCTTTTTTTTGGACATGGAACCAATAATGCCATAGATGAAGCTGCAGCACTTGTGTTTTATGCAATTCATCTAGACCACAATGTGCCAGATTGTTACTTGCACGCATCACTCACCGCGTACGAGCGCAAAACCATACTGGAGCTTTTCTCGAGACGTATTGAGGAACGCAAGCCAGCAGCTTACCTGACCAATGAAGCTTTTTTTTGTGGTCTGCGTTTTTACGTAGACGAAAGAACACTGATTCCACGGTCACCCATTGCTGAACTGATTGAAAATGCATTCTCACCCTGGTGCGATGCAGACAGCGTCAACCGGATCCTCGATCTGGGTACGGGCAGCGGTTGTATTGCCATTGCCTGCGGGTACCGTTTTCCAAATGCTCAGGTTGTTGCTGTCGACACATCAAAAGAGGCTTTGGCTGTGGCAAGCATCAACGTTGAAAAGCATGCCATGGAAAACCAGGTTGAACTCAAACACTCTGATTTATTCGCTGACATTGATAGTCAACAATATGATTTAATTATCAGCAATCCACCTTATGTCAGTGATTCTGAATGGCGCAGTCTGCCAGACGAGTACAGAACCGAACCAAAACTGGGCTTTCACGGCGGGCAATCAGGACTGGATATTGTTCATCAAATACTCGCACAAGCCCGGAATTACCTGACTGATAAAGGCATTCTGGTGGTCGAAGTGGGACGCTCAGCCGAAACACTGCAACAAACCTACCCCGATGTTGACTTTTTGTGGATTG
Source organism: Crenotrichaceae bacterium (assembly GCA_011322755.1). Lineage (GTDB taxonomy): Bacteria > Pseudomonadota > Gammaproteobacteria > Methylococcales > DRLZ01 > DRLZ01. The sequence continues at coordinate 9,567 of DRLZ01000107.1, read as the reverse complement.
ATTTTGAACACGGTGGAGATGGGGTGTTTTTGCTCACCTCGGAACAACTGACTGAATATCAACAGCTATTTGATACCAATCAGCATCGAATGCCCCACACATAAAGCAAAATGGCGTGAAAACACAAAAAAACCGGGAACTCAGGTTTATAACAATCCACAATCAAATCATCATATTTTCTCAGGAAGGTTATGTCAGGCAACAGTATTGGAAAATTATTTACGGTAACAAGCTTTGGTGAAAGTCACGGCTCTGCTTTAGGCTGTATTGTGGACGGCTGCCCTCCAGGATTATCACTTACTGCACAGGATTTACAGGCCGACCTTGACCGACGCAAGCCCGGAACATCACGGCATACAACACAGCGTCGCGAAGCAGATCAAGTGAAAATATTATCGGGTGTGTTTGAAGGCAAAACAACCGGTACCCCAATTGGTTTGGTCATTGAAAATACCGATCAACGCTCAAAGGATTATTCTGAAATTGCAGATCGTTTTCGCCCCGGACACGCCGATTATACTTACCATCAAAAATATGGTTTTCGGGATTACAGAGGTGGCGGTCGCTCATCTGCGCGCGAAACAGCAATGCGCGTTGCAGCCGGAGGAATTGCTAAAAAATATCTGCATAAGGATGCCGGGATTACAATTTATGGCTATTTGTCACAATTAGGCCCCATCAAGCTCGCACCACACAATCGGGAATCGATATCACAGAATCCATTTTTTTGTGCTGATCCGGATAAAGTGCCTGAACTTGAGTCCTATATGGACGCTCTACGCAAAGAGGGCAATTCTGTTGGTGCAGAAGTCACTGTGGTTGCCACAAATAGTCCGCCTGGCTTGGGTGAACCCGTCTTTGACCGGCTGGATGCTGATCTGGCACATGCATTAATGAGTATCAATGCAGTCAAAGGTGTTGAAATTGGCGATGGTTTTGATTGTATTGCTGCAAAAGGCACAGACTTTAGAGATGAACTGACCCCAAGTGGTTTCTGTAGTAATCATGCCGGAGGGATATTAGGTGGCATCTCCAGCGGTCAGGATATCATCGCTAAAGTTGCCTTGAAACCAACCTCAAGCCTGCGAATTCCGGGAAAAACGATTAATATACACGGCCAGCCTATCGAAGTGATTACAAAAGGACGTCATGACCCCTGTGTCGGAATCCGTGCAACGCCGATTGCTGAAGCAATGGTTGCCATCGTATTGATGGATCATTACTTGCGACATCGCGCTCAGAATCAAAATGTTGATTCAGGTCTTAAGCCAATACCTGCAAGTTTCTAGGCTGCGCAAGACAAAACATCGACTCTAACAAAACAGCAAATCATTCATTTCTGGAATTCGGGCTCATGATATCGCGTTTATCTGCAAATGATTACAATCACCCAGATGTTTGATGTCAGCAGATAACACACGCGTAAGCCGCTCTATTCCCAGCTTTCGACTATCAAAATATTATTTTGTCTATTTTGCTTCACTGGGTATTTTTCTACCTTACTGGGCAATTTATCTACAAAGCCTGGGATTTAATATTGCTGAAATTGGTCAGTTAATTGCAATGATTCCAGCAACCAAAATCATTGCACCAATCCTTTGGGGCTGGATCGCTGACAAAACCGGCAAGCGGGTTCGTGTTGTTCGCATCACATCGTTACTCGCGATTGTATTGTTCACAGCGATTTATCAGGTGCGTGATTACTGGTCAATGGTTGCTGTGACACTTGCATTCAGCTTTTTCTGGAACGCATCACTTCCACTATTTGAAGCAGTGACTCTGGCTTTTCTGGAAAATAATCCGTATCGCTATAGCCTGATCAGACTCTGGGGATCAATTGGTTTTATTCTAACAGTCACGGTTACAGGCATTGCACTGGATTATTATCCTCCTCTGATTTTGCCACAATTTGCATTCGCATGTTTGCTACTACTCTGGATTATCAGTCTAACTCTGCCTGAGCCAGAAGTAACTATTCGTCACACGATCAAGGGACAACTTGGTCAGATTTTGTGTCAACGCAGCATTATCGCCTTGCTCGTTGTTTTCATGTTAATCCAGCTGTCACACGGTCCTTACTACGCGCTGTATTCACTGTTTCTGGAACAGAAAGGATATTCCGGGACTGAAACAGGTTTGCTCTGGGCAACAGGCGTTATTGCTGAAATTGGGCTGTTTCTGCTGATGCCGTATTTATTAACACGATTCACCATGCGCTCGATTATACTAATCAGCATCCTACTCAGTATTTTACGCTGGATGTTGATTTCGCAGTATGCAAATCAGCCAGTCGTACTATACTTTGCTCAAGGATTACATGCTGCAAGCTTTGGATCTGCGCACGTCGCCGCTGTTCACATGATACATCAACAATTCGGCGTTCATTTTCAGAGTATTGGCCAGGCTTTGTATGCAAGCATCTCTTTTGGACTCGGCGGCATGCTTGGCAGCTATTATAGTGGCTGGTTTTGGCAACGGTTCGGGCCCGAGTACGTATTTATGGGTGCATCTGTAGTGTGTATGATTGCGCTTGTGATTGCATGGTTATGGATCGATGATAACCCCGTAATGGGACATGTAGAACTGCTGGTGGTTGAAGAGGATCTTTAATTTTATTGTTGATGAAGCTTTAATCCGACACACAACGAATATCACAGGTTTTGTAATTTATTCGTTTCATCAATATAATGCTAGGTATTTATGATTATGATTCCGACTAATCGTACCGTTGGGTAATTGCATTAACAAAACTGCAACCTTATTAACACCAAGTGAATCACATGTTTTCAATATAAGCCTGAATTAACACCTGGTAACAAGAGTATATCTATTCATGTTGTTGTAGCATGATGTCTACAATAACCAATCAATCTTTATTAACAAATGGGGAATGCCTGTGTTTGATTTTATTTCAAGTGGCGGCTGGATTATGTGGCCAATTATTGGTAGCTCGATTCTGGCTGCTGGTATTATCGTGGATCGACTACTCGCGTTACGCAAACAACAAATCCTTCCACGCGACCTCTTGCCACAGGTCTGGCGTCTCTATCAGGACAACCAGCTTGATGGCAACAAGGTTCGTTCTCTGCGTGACGGTTCACCACTGGGAGCTGTACTGTCTGCCGGCTTGATTAACCGTCATCACGGACGCGAGATCATGAAAGAAGCGATCACGGAAGCGGGTCGCCAGGAAGTTTACGAACTGGAGCGTAATCTGCAAGCTCTTGGAACCATCGCCCAGATTTCACCACTCATGGGGCTGCTGGGCACAGTATTGGGAATGATAAAAGTTTTTTCGGCGATTGTCACACAAGGCGTGGGCAATCCGGGTGTCCTTGCCGGCGGTATCTCTGAAGCGCTGGTCACAACCGCTGCAGGTATTTGTGTTGCGATACCTGCGTTGATTTTCTACAGATATTTCCAAAGCCGTGTCGACTATCTGGTGTTAAAAATGGAAGAAGATGCACTGCGACTGGTTGAAGGCATTGAGGGGGACAGAGAGGGAGAAATTCAATGAATTTCAGACCCCAGAAAAGCAAAGAGTTAGAGCTTAACTTAACACCGATGATTGACGTTGTGTTTCTGTTGTTGATCTTTTTTATGGTGACCACAACATTCGACGAGAATACAGAGTTATCAATCGCATTACCTGAAGTACAATCGGCTCAGGTCAAAGAGGAGACACTTGAGGTTGTCTTGTCAATCAGTCCCGATGGCACTTACTATATTAATCAACAGCAACTCAAAAGCAATAACCTGAATGATCTTTCCCAGGCTATTCTCGAAAATGCCAAGGAAAAACGATCGCTCAAGTTATTAATTAATGCTGATGCTCAAACACCACATCAAGCAGTCATGACTGCAATGGAAGCCGCATCACGCGCTGGTATTTCCAATGTTGGTTTTGCTGCAACTGTGACTGGAGAATAACAGCAAAAGCATTTGATCTCACGGCTGGAGCGCTACTTTAACCGGATCTGGTACCAAACACCAGATCCTCCCTTGTTTCTGGTTTTATTGTCGCTTGTTTATCGACTTGTCACTAAAATCAGAAAATTAGCTTATCAACGCAATCTGCTACACACATCTGGTGTTGCTGTCCCCGTCCTTGTGGTTGGTAATCTCAGTGTTGGCGGTACAGGCAAAACACCGCTCATCATCTGGCTAGTTGCGTTCCTTAGAAAACATGGCTACCATCCCGGTGTAATTAGCCGCGGTTATGGTGGACAACTCTCAAAAACCAGCACACCGGCACTGCTACCCAGGAATGCAAACCCTGTATTGTATGGTGATGAAGCAGTCCTCATTGCTTCACGCACAACCTGCCCTGTTGTCATCGGAAAATCTCGTCTCAGTGCTGCCCGGCATCTTTTGTTAGTCAGCAATTGTGACATTATTCTCAGCGACGATGGCTTGCAACACCTTGCTCTTCAACGCGATATTGAGATACTCGTCATTGATGGCATGCGCCAATTTGGTAATCAACATTGTTTACCAGCCGGACCTCTGCGTGAACCGCTCTCGCGCATTAACACGATTGATCTTTTAGTGTGCAATGGCAATCATTTTCCTGGTGCCTTCAGAATGGATCTGGTTGGCCAGACGCTCACCAATTTACTTGATCAACAGCAACAACCCGTATCTTTTTTACGGGACAAGCCACTCCATGTCGTCACCGGAATCGGGAATCCACAGCGTTTTTTTCAATCCCTGAAATTGCAGGGACTGGACTTTGATACGCGGACTTTTCCGGATCACCACAACTACACAGCAGCTAATTTACAATTTGATGATGATTCCCCGATACTGATGACAGAAAAAGATGCTGTCAAATGTTATCATTTAGCCAATCGGAAGATCTGGATGTTGCCAGTAGAAGCACAGTTTGACTCAACATTCAGCGATGCTCTCAAACACTTACTGGAGGAAAAACATGGTCGACTCAAAACTACTTGACATTCTGGCTTGCCCAATTTGCAAAGGCAAACTGATTTATCAAAAACCGCAGCAGGAACTCATTTGTAAGGCTGATCGTCTGGCTTATAAAATTGATGATGATATCCCGGTCATGCTTCCGGATGAAGCCCGAAAACTCACCCTGGAAGAATATGATGCACTATCAAAATAGCGTCTCTGTCTTGTTGTGACTTCCAGATTTAAAGCTGTTATTCCAGCCCGCTACGCCTCAACCCGTTTTCCCGGCAAACCGCTGCAGCCAATTTGTGGCAAGGCCATGATTATCCACGTCTGTGAGCGCGCAGTTGATTCGGGAGCAGAGCAAGTTGTCGTCGCAACTGACGACCATCGAATCATTGACACTGTGGAAGCGGCTGGTTTTCAAGCTGTAATGACTCATGCCGATCATAAAAGCGGTACTGATCGTATTGCTGAAGTTGCTGAGAGCAAAAACTGGTCTGATGACACGATCATTGTCAATATTCAGGGTGACGAGCCACTGGTTGCCGCAACGGATATCCAGTCACTAATCAGCACCCTGCAATCACAATCAAAAGCCGATGTCGCTACACTTTCAACTACAATTATCAATTCTGATGAATTAACTGATACCAATATCGTAAAAGTTGTCACAAACCAGCATGGCTACGCATTGTATTTCAGCCGTGCAACAATTCCATGGGATCGTGACGGTTTCTCACACACAACACAGTTATCCTCAATTCAACATCAGCGTCATCTTGGTCTTTATGCTTACCGTGCAGGATTTTTGAAGCGTTTTGTTACAATGCAGGCAGCACCAATTGAATTACTGGAGAAACTAGAACAACTACGCATATTGTGGAACGCTGAACCCATTATCGTAACATCTGTTCAATCTGCGCCAGCTCCAGGTGTTGATACACCTGAAGATCTAATCAGAGTGGAACAAATTCTACTGAACAAGAAACAATCAGGTTCCAGACTATGAAAACAGTGATTTGTTGACAATCTGGATGAGTGTTATCAACATACAATGGAAATTCCCGTTTCTGGTAAAAAAGGACACCCCAATGCCACCCAAAGTAAAGCTATTATTTGTCTGCATGGGTAATATCTGCCGTTCACCACTGGCTGAAGGCGTATTTCGCGAAGCAGCGACACAAGCTGGAGTCATTGATCTAGTCTTTATTGATTCAGCTGGCACGCATGCCTACCATGTTGGAGAACGTCCCGATTCCAGATCAATGGCAATTGCATCTGCCAACGATATTGACCTGGGTAACCAGCGCGCACGCAAAGTGACAATCAATGACTTTGAACACTTTGACTATGTGCTAGCAATGGATCAGGATAACTATGAGAGCCTTGTTGATCTCTGTCCCGAGCAGTTTCAGGATAAAATCCACCTGTTTCTGAATTTTGCACCCCACCTCGGCCAGCACGATGTACCCGATCCTTATTACGGGGGCAGCTTTGGGTTTGAACGTGTCTTTGATCTGGTTACCGATGCCTCAACAGGATTACTGGAAGCATTGTTGGCGGATGAGTTAAACGAAGCAAAACCAGATCATCCAGAGTCTGCAAATCAAAACATTGATGAACAACAAGTATGATGCGCCCTGCCCCAAGCCCTTCTGTAAAGATAAAACCAGGTTGCAACAATAAACGGAGTGTAGCATGACATATCAAAAACCCACATTTAAAGCACAATACGAAAATTTTATTGGTGGTCAGTGGACTGCGCCAGAACAGCAAACCTATTTTGATAACATCTCCCCTGTGGACGGACAAGTCTTCACTCATGTTGCCCGTTCCAGCGCTAAAGATATCGACAAAGCCGTTGCAGCAGCACAAGCATCTGCAGCTGCGTGGGGTAAAACGTCGGTTGCTGAACGCAGTAATCTTTTACTTCGCATTGCAGACCGTATCGAAGAAAATCTGGAAGCGATTGCAATTGCTGAGACCTGGGATAACGGCAAGTCAATTCGTGAGACATTGGCAGCAGACATTCCATTAGCAATTGATCATTTTCGCTATTTTGGCAGTGTCATCCGTGCAGAAAGTGGAGAAATATCCGATATTGATGCCAATACTGTCTCAATGGAAATTCATGAGCCACTTGGTGTGGTCGGGCAGATTATCCCATGGAATTTCCCGATTTTAATGGCTGCATGGAAACTGGCCCCTGCCCTCGCCGCAGGCAACTGTGTAGTACTTAAACCAGCTGAACAAACGCCTGTTTCAATTCTGATTGTAATGGAACTCATCGCTGACTTGGTGCCGCCGGGGGTCATCAATATTGTCAATGGATTTGGTATAGAAGCCGGTAAACCACTGGCAACCCATCCTGATATCAAAAAAGTCGCGTTTACAGGCGAAACAACAACAGGTCGCCTGATTATGCAATATGCCTCAGAAAATATTATTCCGGTTACTCTGGAACTCGGTGGAAAATCACCCAATATTTTCTTTGACAGTATCATGACAGGAGATGACAGTTTTCTGGATAAAGCCATCGAAGGGCTGGTGATGTTCGCCCTGAACCAAGGCGAGGTGTGTACCTGTCCATCTCGTGCATTGATCCAGGAGACGATTTACGATACCTTCATGGAACGTTGTCTGAAAAGGGTTGAGGCAATTAAAATGGGAGACCCTTTAAATCCGGATACCATGATGGGCGCTCAAGCATCCAATGATCAATTTGAAAAAATTCTTAACTATCTGGATATTGGCAAACAAGAAGGTGCTGAGGTATTAATTGGCGGCTCCGCTTATCAAAACGACACTTATCCAGAAGGCTACTATATCCAGCCAACTGTCTTGAAAGGCCATAACAAAATGCGTATTTTTCAGGAAGAGATTTTTGGACCGGTCTTAAGCGTCACCACATTCAAAGATGATGCAGAGGCGCTGGAGATAGCCAACGAGACCTTGTACGGGCTAGGCGCTGGTGTCTGGACTCGTGATATTCACCAGATGCAGACATTTGTGCGCGGAATACAAGCGGGTCGTGTTTGGGCTAATTGCTATCACCTTTACCCTGCCCATGCCTCATTTGGGGGATACAAGAAATCAGGGATCGGCCGCGAAAACCACAAGATGATGCTCAATCACTATCGTAAAACCAAGAATGTGTTGATGTCGTATGACAAAAACCCAATGGGGTTTTTCTGAATCGTTATCTTTTCGCAAAGCGGATTTAAATGCTGGTTTCACTGTGGATAAGAAGATAATGCCAACCGATCGTGTCAGTGTGACAGATAAAGCAAAACAGGTTATCGACAAGTTACGCTTGCAACACGGTCGGCTTCTGTTTCACCAAAGCGGCGGTTGTTGCGATGGTTCAGCGCCAATGTGTTTAAGCGTCAATGATTTTATCATTGGCAGTCGTGACATTTACCTTGGAGAGATACATGGTTGCCCGTTTTATATGGCTGCTGATCAGTTTGAATACTGGAAAAACAGTCACCTCACGATTGATGTAACCGAGGGACGAGGCGCCAGTTTTTCACTGGAAATACCTCTCGGTTTGCGATTCATCGTCATTTCCCGTTTGTTTACTGAAACAGAATTCCAGAATCTCAGCCCAATTGAGTAAATCTGATAAGCCTAGCTTATTTATACCTGAATCCGTAACTTCACTCTGGATTCAGATTACAGCAACACGCATAACACGAGGTTATCTGAATACCCAGATTCGATAAACGATATAGTTAAACACTGTGAGTATCAGTGTGGCACTCACCTGTGCATACCAGACCGGAACAAAATTCAAAAAACCAGCGACCAAAACAGTATTCAGTCCCATTTGAAGTGATAATGCAAAAATAAAGCGTCCCATTGCTTTCGGTATCGCCGCAGTCGGCGAGAAGATATGGAAATACGAGAGCAAAAAACGCGTGACCGCCCCAAACAAGAACCCGATCGATGTCGCTATCAGTGACGTTATATTCGCTTGCAACAAGACCCACATAACGCTGTAATGCGCTGCAACTGCCAGAACACCGGTAATCAAATGCAGAGCAAATCCAGTCAGCCAGCTATATTTCTTTTCAATTACCGTGCTTGACATTTGTTTTAAAGAGCGAATGTGAGTAGAAACCAGTCCGCGCCAGAAGCCCCAGTAACGAAGTTACCAGTACACCGACACCATACTGAACAGATCGTGGCAAATTAATTGAGCTTGCAGCAGCAAAATATTTGGTAGGAACCGAAATTTCGCCGACATCATAGCCAAGTACAATTGTTTGAGCAAGTAGTTGGTTATCAAATACAAAATCATCCGAATTTGATTCCCAGTCGATTTCTTTCAACAAGCTTGATGAGTAAGCACGATAACCTGTGTGATATTCAGACAGCTTCGCACCCAGCAGTAGATTCTCAATCGCAGTGAGTATGCGATTGGCGATATACTTCCAGAGTGGCATTCCACTTTGTCGTGCTTTCCCTCCTAAGATACGAGAACCGATAACAATATCGTAAACACCAGATTCGATCATTGCAGCCATTGCAGTCACCAGTCTGGGTTCATACTGGTAATCGGGATGGACCATGACAATAATATCAACGCCACTCTCCAATGCGGTGCGATAACATGTTTTCTGGTTAGCGCCATAGCCCCTGTTTGCT
>DRLZ01000106.1 GCA_011322755.1 Crenotrichaceae bacterium | reverse complement strand
TTCACCATTCCAGGGTTGATAATACTGACACGGATTCCGCTTTTAGCACATTCATCGCGTAATGCTTGGGCAAAACCACGCAGTGCAAACTTGCTGGCGCAATAAAGACTGCCTTTTCGGCTGCCGTTGAGTGCAGCTTCTGATCCCATGAAGACCAGATCCCCGTGTTTTGCACGCTTCATTTTTGGAATGACAGCACGGGCAAGATAGGCCTGGCCGGTAAAATTGATCGCCATCAGGTCATGGATTTGTGGGTAGGAGAATTCTTCAATGCTGCCGAATTGTCCCTTGCCTGCACAGAAGATGACAGCGTTAATTGATGGGATCGATTTGATCAGTTGGGTTAACCTGTCGGGTAACTGTTCCAGGTCAGCTAAATCGATTGGTACTGATGTGAAACATGGCTTAGCGGTGAGTGAGCCGGCTTTTGAGAAATCGCGAGCCAAGCCGGTGATGTGCCAGTCCTGCTGCAGTAAATGTTGGCAGATTGCCAGCCCAATGCCGGAACTGGCTCCGGTTACCAGTGCAGTTCGCATTAATTAACACACGGAAATAGTTTTTGCTGCGGAATATGTTTGCTTAATTCACTGGTTACAAAGTCCATCATTTCGTCTTCAAGTTGTTGTGGATACGATGCCATTCCCTGTTTTACCTCAAATGTAGACGCCAGTAGTTTCTCCTGAGGGTAGAGCTTTTTCAGCTTACGCATATAGCGATCAGGCAAACGGAAAGGACCAAGACTGACCGAGTGTACGCCATCAACATCAATACTGGAAAAAACCTCATGGAAAAGTTGGCAATACAATGCTCTGTAATTATCACAATAGATTAAAGGATCAAAGCGCAGCCCGATTGACCAGCCGTGTTGTTGTACTTTGTTCATGGACTTGATGCGCGCCTGATTGGGTGGAACTTTGTATTCAATTGCCTGGTTGATCGGCTCAGGGGTAAAACTGTAGGCGACAACGCAATTGTTAAACGGTTGTTGTTGAAGCAAAACCCTTGTGTATGGGCTTTTGCTACGCAGTTCCAGCCAGGCAGTCGGCAACTGGCGGAAGACATCCAGAAAATACCCGGCAAAACCGGTTACTGATTCCAGAGCCAGGCTATCGCAATCGTATCCCGAATAAAAACCCACTGACTCGGATTGATGTTCTGCGACAGTTTCCTGAATTGCCTGGCTGAAATCTTCGTAGTTCACAAACCAGACGTAATTTGCCGATGCAAACCTGCCTTGCAAAAAACAGTAACGGCAATCGTACAGGCAATTCAGCATATGTGAGAAATAATAATTATGTTGCATGCCGATGCCATAGGCATCTGGCGCTGGGAGCACATATTTATTATGTTTTTCAGCGATAATCAGTGCTGGTTTGATTTTTTGCAGGCGAAAGTTTTGTGCAGATGGGTTAAATACTTCGGCATAATGTTCACAACAAATGACACGTGCAGTAGAATAGCGTTGTATGGTGTGTTGAGCGCGTGGATGTTGTCGCAAAGCTGCTTCGATATAGATGGTCTCAATCATTTCAACGTATTTGAATTCCCGGGTCAAATTTACTATTGTTGGGTTGTCGACATCAGCCTGACTGAATATTAGCGAGACAATATGAACCAGTCCAGTCAATCATCCAGTACTCAGTCGGGCAAGTATAGCATCGGTTTTATCGGTGCTGGTAATATGGCAAACAGTTTGATTAACGGATTGCTTGCCACTGGCTTTGCCGCAGAGGATCTGTGGGCGGCTGATCCGGATTGCACTCAGTTGGCAAGATTATCCGGCCAGCAGGGAATCCATACCACCAGCGATAACAATGTACTGGTGAGCCATGCTGATGTGATTGTACTTGCAGTGAAACCCCAGGTGATTGCTGATGTTGTCAGACCCTTACACGAGGCAATACGGGAACGCAAAGCCTTGGTGATTTCAATTGCGGCAGGGATTACCGCGACAACATTGAATCGCTGGTTGCCTGATGTTGCAGTGATACGTTGCATGCCAAACACGCCGGCTTTGGTTGGCAAAGGCATGACCGGCTTGTTTGCAACCGTGCAGGTGAGCGATCAGCAAAAACAGTCTGCAGAAATGATTATGCGCGCAGTAGGTGAGACTGTGTGGCTTGATGATGAAACCTTGATTGATAGCGTCACTGCTGTTTCCGGCAGTGGTCCTGCGTACTTCTTTCTAATGATGGAAGCAATGGAAGATGCTGCAATCAAACTAGGGCTCTCTGAGCGAACAGCCCGATTACTCGTGCAGCAAACCGCATTGGGTGCAGCGACCATGGTGGCAGAGACGGGTGAAGCGCCTGCCCAGTTACGCCGAAATGTAACATCACCCGGAGGTACGACAGAAAAAGCTCTGGGCATATTTGAACAGCATCACTACCAATCACTGATTGCTGAAGCGCTACAAGGCGCCCGCGATCGCTCTGTTGAACTCTCTGAAATAATAGGAAAATCCTGATGAATACCGATCCATTTGTTTTTTTAATTGATACTGTTTTTACAATTTATATTTTCCTGGTATTGCTGCGTTTTTTGATGCAGTGGCTGGGAGCTGATTTTTTTAATCCGGTGGCTCAATTTATTGTAAAAGTCACCAAGCCGCTGTTAAATCCATTACGGAAAATTCTGCCAGCTGGCGGTCATTTTGATTATGCCTCGCTGATTGCCTTGTTTGTTCTGCAAGCATTGTTTGGCTATTTAATGGCGTTGTTACAAGGCGGACAAGTTAGTTTTGGTCCACTCGCGATATGGACTACCGGGCAACTGGTGGAGCTGGTTTTAAAGACATTTATTGTTTTGATTATCGTCCGGGCTATTCTCAGCTGGATTAATCCGGGGCCGCATAATGCGGCAGTTGCGCTGATGTATGATCTTACTGATCCATTGCTCAATTTTGGTCGCCGAATGATACCGCCAATTTCAGGTATTGACTTGTCTCCAATGATTATTATTATCGGTCTGGAATTTTTGAGACGACTGTTGATTCCACTGTTTCAGCAAATGCTGGTTTCTACTCAGTCGATTGCTTTTTAACGAGCTGGAGTAAAACCGTATTAAGTGAGTATCAGCAATGTCTAAAACCGTTGTCAACGATGCGATAATACGGTAGCTGTGTACACAAGCCACTCTCGACAGGGTGAGCATGATAATTTTAGATTACTGCACTGACACTGTGCAGAACATGTGATTGAGGTGCGCATTCTGTGTGTCGATGTCCTTGACGACTCTCCGTGAAGTGATCTTTTTTGAATAAAAAAATTAAAGTCAGACATATCAGTCAGATAGAATTTTATTAAAAATTTAGCGGTTGCAGATCAAATTTCTGAGGGTAGAATGTCTGTCAAACTGGATGAATCTGATTGAAGTCTGGCTTTTTTTTCTAGCCTTGTTTTATTTCTACAATCGCAAACAACTATCAATTATCCTGCTTTTAATCAGTGGGTTATGTGTTTTCATCCAAAAGCAGCGACCTCTGTTTTATTCCTGTCTGGTGTTTATTCCAGGCGATTAACCCAGATCGGGTATGACCACCATCAGGTGATATTATTTCAGACATGGCAGAACACTTAAGCGTCATTCCGTCCCAGCCGGCAGCAGATCAGCTTCGCGTACCACCGCATTCAATTCAGGCAGAACAAGCCGTATTGGGCGGGTTGATGCTGGACAATGAGGCATGGGATAAAATTGCCGATAAAATATCCGAAGAAGATTTTTATCGCAAGGAACACAAGCTGATTTTCAGCGCTATCAAAGGGCTTGCACAGTTGGAGCAGCCATTTGATGTGATTACCTTGTCAGAAAAAATCGAAAAAACAGGTGAGCTTGCAGATGTTGCCGGGCTCGGTTATCTGGCGACACTTGCAAGTAATACGCCGAGCGCTGCCAATATTATTGCTTATACAAGCATTGTGCGTGAGAAGTCAGTATTGCGACAACTGGCGCACGTGGGTACTGAAATTGCTGCATCGGCTTATGAGAGTGATGGCAAGGAACCCGCGCAGTTGCTGGAATATGCGGAACAGCAAGTGTTTCAGATTGCCGAGCAAGGGCATCGTGGCAAAGCCGGTTTTTCACCGATTCGATCTCTGCTATCTGAAGCTGTTGAGCGTATAGAAACACTGTTTCAAGGTGATGGTGGTATCACCGGTGTGACCACTGGATTTCGTGATCTGGATGATATGACGTCCGGTTTGCAACCGTCTGATCTGATCATCATTGCCGGTCGTCCTTCAATGGGAAAAACCAGTTTTGCGATGAATCTGGCCGAGACAGTCGCGATCAAGGAACAAAAGCCGGTTGCTGTCTTCAGTATGGAAATGCCGGGTGTGCAACTGGCCATGCGTATGATGTCATCATTGGGACGGATAGACCAGAGTAAGGTTCGTACCGGTAAGCTCACTCCTGATGAATGGCCACGCTTGACCTCAGCAATGAGTCTGCTGTCTTCAGCGCCGATGTTCATCGATGATACGCCAGCGCTTACGCCGATTGAATTAAGAGCGCGATCCAGGCGTCTGACACGTGAACATGGTCAGCTTGGCCTGATTGTGATTGATTATCTGCAGTTGATGCAATCCCCATCAAGTGGCGAAAACCGGACTGCTGAAATTTCAGAAATATCGCGCTCATTAAAAGCATTGGCGAAAGAGTTGGATGTGCCTGTCATCGCCTTATCGCAGTTGAATCGTAATCTTGAACAACGTCCAAATAAACGTCCGGTGATGTCCGATTTGCGTGAGTCAGGCAGTATTGAGCAGGATGCCGATGTGATTATGTTTATTTACCGTGATGAAGTCTATAATGAGGATTCTCCTGACATCGGAAAAGCCGAGATTATTATCGGTAAGCAGAGAAATGGCCCGATTGGACATGTTTCGCTGACATTTCTCGGTCAATATACCCGTTTTGAAAATTTTGCAGCCGATGTCTATGCTGATGAGGGGATTGGATGATTGAAGGTGTTATACCTTCAACACGGGCGCTGGTTGACAGCAGTGCGGTCAGGCACAATTTAAGCCATGTGCGTTTGCATGCACCGCACAGCAGGGTATTGGCAGTCATCAAAGCAAATGCATACGGTCACGGGCTGGTCAGGATTGCAAATGCATTACACAATGCTGATGCTCTGGCAGTCGCAAGAGTCAAGGAAGGCATTGTATTGCGCAATGCCGGAATTAAATCCCGAATTGTTGTGTTGCAGGGTTTTCTTGATCGGGATGAGCTGGGTGCTCACCGTAAATTTAAGCTGGAACCAGTCGTTCATAACGATCACCAGCTCAGGTTGTTGGCAACCTGCGCCTATCTGGATCAATTGCATCTCTGGATAAAACTGGATACAGGCATGAATCGCCTGGGGTTCCAGCAGTCTGACTGGAATGCAGTGCTGGAATGGCTTAACAAGCATCGAAACAAATACGCAGAACTGATCTGGATGACCCATTTGGCGAACGCTGATGATATTTCGGATTCAACAACAATCAACCAGATCAAGCTGTTTCGAAGCTTTACAGAGACCCAATCTGAGCCTGTCAGCATAGCAAATTCAGCTGCGATTCTCGGTTACAAGCAATCCCATTCTGAATGGGTGCGTCCCGGATTGATGTTGTACGGCGTTTCACCATTTCCAGATCGCACTGGGTCCGAGCTGGGACTGCGTCCGGCAATGACGTTGTTGTCACGACTGGTGAGTATTAAACAGTTACGCGCGGGTGATGCGGTGGGTTATGGTGGTGACTGGGTGTGTAAACAAGCCATGCGTCTCGGTGTTGTCGCCATTGGTTATGGTGACGGCTACCCGCGCAACCTAAAGCCAGGTACGCTGGTTGTTATCAATGACGTGACTGTACCCGTAGTTGGGCGAGTTTCCATGGATATGTTAACGGTTGATCTAAGCGCTTGTCCTGATGCAAGAGAAGGTGATGATGTTGTTCTTTGGGGTGCGCAACTGGCTGTGGAAAATCTGGCAAAGTCCTCATCTACAATTGCTTATACATTGTTGTGTGGAATGACCCGGCGAGTAGGGATTACAGAAGTTGCCACGCCGCAAGCTGTTGCCAGATCATAACCCAACCCGTCAATACTTTTGTGTTACTCGTTCCTGAATCGTTTCTGTCCCAATGAGTAAACAGAAAATCAATTATCAGTGTGCTGAATGCGGACACGGACAGTCCAAGTGGGCAGGGCAGTGTGCAGGTTGTGGTGCATGGAATACATTGCAGGAAGTTGCCAAAGCGTCTCCGGGAAAAGGACGCTATCGTGGATTTGCGGGTGCCGCTGTTGACTCTGCAATTATTTCGCTGGCTGACGTTAAAGCAGAAACAATCGCGCGTAACCCCACAGGGCTGAGTGAATTTGATCGGGTATTGGGCGGCGGTCTGGTTCCTGGCTCGGCAATCCTGATAGGTGGTGATCCCGGCATTGGTAAATCGACTTTGCTGTTGCAAGGTATGGCAATGCTTGGTTCCGGCACCCGACCGCTGTATGTCACCGGCGAAGAATCAATCGAGCAAGTCAGCATGCGTGCCCAGCGTCTCAGGCTGGATGTTGCGCATATTGATATTCTTGCAGAAACAGTTCTGGAAAAAATTCTGCAGCAAGCAGCAAAACATCAACCATCAGTCTTGGTCATTGATTCCATCCAGACTGTGTATAGCGAGTCCATGCTCTCTGCGCCAGGTTCAGTGTCCCAGGTGCGTGAATGCGCTGCACAACTGGTACGTTTTGCCAAGCTCAGCCAGACTGCTGTATTTCTGGTCGGTCACGTCACCAAAGAAGGTGCAATTGCAGGTCCACGTGTGCTTGAGCATATGGTTGATACGGTGTTGTATTTTGAAGGTGATGCAGGTAGCCGGTTTCGAGTGGTACGAGCAATTAAGAATCGTTTTGGTGCAGTGAATGAGCTGGGTGTGTTTGTGATGACCGAGCTGGGGCTTAAGGAAGTCCATAATCCGTCTGCTATCTTTTTGTCACGCCATGAGCATGCTGTTTCCGGCAGCGTGGTGATGGTCACCAGAGAAGGTAGCCGTCCGCTGCTGGTCGAAGTTCAAACACTGGTTGATACCAGCTATGGCGGTCAACCCAAGCGAGTAACCCTGGGTATTGAGCAAAACCGCTTATCTATGCTGCTGGCTGTCTTGCACCGCCACGGCGGTATCTCGATTGCCGATCAAGATGTGTTTGTGAATATTGTCGGCGGTATGCGCCTGAGTGAAACAGCGGGTGATTTGCCAGTACTGGCATCGTTGTTATCCAGCTTTCGTGATAAACCGGTTGCAAATGACTGGATTATGTTTGGAGAGATTGGTCTGGCAGGTGAAGTACGACCTGTCCCGAATGGCGAAGAGCGTTTGCGGGAAGCAGTTAAACATGGGTACAAACAAGCCATTGTTGCTGCCAGCAATGCGCCTAAAAAAGGTATTCCAGGCTTACAGATCCACCAGGTTAAAACGCTGCGTGATGCGCTTGAATATCTTTGACACAAGCACTAACTGACTGCGATGAGTAATTCAGCATTATCCACAGATCTTGTGATTGCACAAACCCGAAAATGGGTAAAAACAGTGGTTATCGGCGAGCATTTCTGTCCATTCGCATCGCAGGTTTTTGATGCACAAAGCATTCGCTATCATGTGGTTGCGTCGCAACAACTGGAGGCTTGCCTGCAGGCATTGATTGCTGAAAGCCAAAAGCTTGATGAAACACAAACAATCGAGACAACGCTGCTTGTTTATCCTCAAGGCTTTGC
>DRLZ01000105.1 GCA_011322755.1 Crenotrichaceae bacterium | reverse complement strand
TGGCTTGCCACGGGCATCCAGAACCAAGGTGCCGTCGATATTGAGTTCATGAACGCCAATTGTGAACAATTGCATGATTTCCCGTGCATAGTTCTCATCAGGATGGAAATTAAGCTCAGCGTTGGCTTTCTCGTTTCTGAGCATGCTCAGATAACGTCCCATCATCGGGTGTAAAGTCACTTGTTCTAGTAAATCACGAAAGTTACCAAAAGCATTGTTAGCCAGTACATCGTAATAATCAGCCAAACCATATTGCGAAAACCGTAAAACGCCTTTCGCAGATACCACCAAAATCTCACTGAGCGCCAAGGCAATTCTCTGGCGCAGTTGATCATTGCCTTTAACTGCAGTTTCCCACCAGACCTGGGCGCGAGCAAGCTCGCTGCCGCCTCTGATTGGCTGCGCTGACGCAGCGTCCAGATCACACATTTTAATCGCCAGTGATCGCATGGCAGGAAGTTGCAGGGTTACTGGTTCTGAGAATTGTTCATTCAACCAGGCATCAAGGCTGCCCAGAGCCATCAGATGATCAATGTCTGCCTGGGTCGGACCAAACGTTGCCTGGGTTAGAAAACGTGCAGCTTGTTGCTGCGACAAACCACCATCGCCCGCCGGACCCGGTGGTTTGCCGAACATGGCTTTGAATGCTGACAAATCGGCAAAATTGACAAATCCGCTGCCATTGAAATCTGCGTCAGCATCGTTTGAACCGAAGACTGATTTAAACAGTGTCAGATCAGCGAAATTCACGAAACCACTGTCATCCAGATCCGCGTCGCAGGCATTGCCGAAACCATCGCCGTTGCTGTCACGCTGATCGGCGTTGACGCTCTCGATACAGTTGTCTAGCGTGTCGTCAACACCGTCACCATCACTGTCCATTGCAAAAGCGAGGGATGATACCTGAATGCAAATTAACAAGAGAAACAGACTTGTGAGTAAATATTTATACCTGCTTGTAATCATATAGAAGTCTCTCCTATTGGTGTCTGTTCATGGATTGTTTTCAACTATTGCCTTTGTTTCAGTTAATTCTGTGGGTAGTAAATCAACTGTGGTCACCAGGTATTCAATCTCGAGGATGCTGTAGTAGATCCCCTCTTTGAGCCAGAAATAAAGAAGCAGTGTGCATCACTATCAGTGTTTTTCAAGAAAGATGACCGTTTTTTTCATGCATCGCCCAGTTTCAACCGATTGATCGTAACTCACTAATTCTTTTTGTAATCGTCGTCAACATCTGGAAAGCGAGGGTTATAATCGATATCACGATGGATACTGAAAAGAAAGTACGACGGCCAGATTGCTGGTGGGTATGTTCAACCTCTGGATACGTTCTGTCCTTCTGGATCTAAAGAAAAAATCAGGCGCTGCTATCCAGCTATAAAATCTGGATGGTGTCATTTAACGTTGATTCAGGGTTTTTGCCACGAGAATCTGATTAAAAATGTCAGCGCTGAAAACAGCAACCAGCCAGCTGCTGGAATGGGAACGGTTTGGACGACTTGCGTACTTGTGCCTGTGTAATTTACAGACACACCAAAGCCGCTCCATTTAACGCTGTCACTAAGGGATATTTGCGTACTGCCAATTGCATTCGCTGTCAGCGTGAGAATGCCGATATTGAATGCACCAGAAAAAGTATTGGAGAACGAGCCGAATCCGATTGACACCAAGCCAGGCGATTGAATATCCTCAACATCTAAAAAGGGATCGCGGGTATTGAAGCCTGGATCAAACTGAAAGCCTCCAAACTGCAATATATTTGGGTCAAAGACAATATCGACAGCACCACCATCCGTGGTATCGGATTCAAAGTCGGTAGAAAGTTTGAACTGAATATCCAAACCGGGTGAAACATTGGCTGGAGTTAATGGTGACAGAGTAATGACTGCAGAAGTTGCAACACTACTTGCTAGAAAAAGGAGGACACCTACTACACGGGCTACTTTAGCCAGATCAAACATATTCTATCTCCGAAAGTTACGTTTCTTGTTTACTCAACCAACTCCCAGCCCAATGAAGTCAATTAACATTCCCAGGAATTATTCATCGTAATTCGGTGATTTTGACGACTAGAATTTATTAATGCCGCTTAAGCTATTATTATTAATGCTAATGTGACGGACTGAAATCACAGGTGATAGTATCGAGTAATATCAGCCTTTGTCAATTGAATTTCCTGAAATTGTGCCGAGCTTACGCCTGACGAATGTCCCGATATTATTCGATATTACATCTGTTTAGGGTAAGCGGATCCGCTCAGATCACATCTCAATGACTAGGTTGTGCAGGCTTGTGTGCCACAGGTTACGACCAAAATACTCATGATGTTCGACTGATAGCAAGAACATGTTTCAGCCAAACATCATGATCGTAGTTATCTATCGGTTGCCTTGTAAAAATCAGGGCAGTCTAGCCACACAAACCCCTGATTTTCTGGCAAATGAAATCGAAGCAGTTGAACTCACGCCGCAGTGATTGAGCTGCAGTGCATTCATCTCCAGGTTACCCGTGGCATCGATGCTGGCATTTTTTTGAATGATTGCTCGTGAGCCTCCACTGAGTAACATATCGGCACCAACAGAGAGATTACTGGATCGGCCGATTACAGCCCGGTTATTGGGTATGGATCCAAGTGCTTCCACGGTTAAATCTCCCCCAACATCCACCTGGGTGCTTTTTTGAATGGTTGTGCGAAAATGACTACTGACAGTCATCTCCGTTCCAACGGTGAGCGTGCTGTTGTGACCGACGATTGCGCGACTGGATTTTGCTGTTCCAGTTGATCGGATAGTTAAGGAGTCACTGACATTCACCTGCGAGTTGTATCCAATCTTGGCCTCAGTATTGGCCTCAAGAACCAATTGTTTAGCGGTGATCTTCGAATTCGCCTTGAATTTCACATTTTTGGTTTCTGAGAGCAAACAGGCTGCACCTGCTGATTGAACAGTTGTATGGGTAGACCACACCCCTTTGCGACCATCGAGACTGACAAAATCACCTGTCAACGATACCCCAGGACTGACAATAATCCGGCAAGGCGACTCGATGTCCAGACTGTCTCCGGGACTGCCAAGACTGGCCTTGATTCCCAGGTTCTGATAGTGACCAGTCAAGTCCTTGCCAAAGTTGGAAGCGGTGTAAGCATCCAGGTCTGCAAGTGAAAAGACATTAAATTTACCTGAGCAGATTCCCGCGGCATAGTCGGTGCGGATTTCACACTGTAGCGCACCAACTGGTGGTTCAGGAATGTTCTCAAGTTCAACAGCGCCGATATCACAACCCTTGCCTTGCGGGCGTGATACACCGCGCTGGTCTGCATCTGGACAATCTGTGCCGGCAGCATCAATGGCAGGGCTGCCTGCAACCAGCAGATGGGTTTTGGTCTTGCCGCCATTGTCATTGAGTGCGGTCTGCAATATCTTGGTCACATCGGTTTCAATGATGTCAGCGCCAAATCCGCTGCTGGATCCTGCATCGCCAATCACGTT
>DRLZ01000104.1 GCA_011322755.1 Crenotrichaceae bacterium | reverse complement strand
TTACAGAATCAGGTTGTCTTGTTAGGCTCTAAACCACATGATGAAATACCTGTCATTATGCAAGAGTGTGATGTTCTTGTTGCTGCAACTCGAACACTTGTAGGTGAAGGGCGGTGTATGACTGTGATGGAATCAATGGTTGCAGGAACTCCTGTGATCGCACCTGATCACACAGCGTTTCCATTCTTGATAAAAGATGGTGTGAATGGTTTGTTGTATGAGCCGGATTCTGTGAACGACCTGAATAAAAAAATCTCTAAAGTTCTTTATGATGGTTCATTTCATTCTCGTTTGAAAGAAGGTGCAGCGCAGTACGGTTTGACCTTGCTTGAGCCACCTATGACATTCTCTCAAGCAGTATTTAAGGCATTCAAAAATAAACATTGAAATAGTTGATAGTTTTGGTAGGATTTGGGTTTTTAATATTCAGGAAAATGATGTGAAAAAAATATTACTAGTGATTGCTGGTGTTGCGGTATTGGCAGGTTGTTCTAAAACAGATGACTATAAGCCTGAGGTTGGTGCAAGTGGTGAAGATATTTTCAAGGCGGCTTGTGCATCATGTCATGAAGTTAATGATAAGGGTGAGGGGGTTGAGTCGCTGAAGAGTGAATATGTTACAGATAAAATATCTAAAGGAAGCATGGGAATGCCTGCTTTTCCAAATATTACTGGCACTGAGCTTGAGAGCTTGAGCGCATATGTTTTGACAAAGAGTCTGTCAAATAAGTGATCTGTGTTTGATGGTGGCCGCTGCATTGGTGGTGGCCATTTTTTACTGTTTTTTTAAACCATCACTTTCAAGTACCAAGACTCGATCCATTTTTTCTGCAAGTTTCAGGTCATGTGTAACGATCAGAAAGCTTGTGCCCATCTCCTGATTAAGTTGTAACATAAGCTCGTAGACTTGTCCGGCAATTTTTGTATCCAGATTTCCCGTAGGTTCATCGGCCAATACGCATTGTGGTTTCGTCACAAGTGCGCGAGCAAAGGCCGCTCGCTGACGTTCCCCACCGGAGAGTTCGCCCGGTTTGTGTTTGAGTCTGTGACTTAATCCAACTTTTTCCAATAATGATTGTGCGGCTTCAGTTGCTTTGCGGGTTGATGTGCCTCTGATAAGAAGCGGCATAGAGACATTTTCAAGAGCAGTAAATTCGGGCAGAAGGTGGTGGAATTGGTAAACAAAGCCCAGAAACTGATTTCGAAGATGGCCACGCTGTGTTGTATTCAGTTTTGTCAGACTCTCGCCGTTCAGCCAGACTTCACCTTGTGTAGGGGTGTCCAGCCCTCCCAGAAGATGAAGCAATGTGCTCTTTCCCGAACCCGATGCACCAATGATTGCAACACGTTCACCCGGGTGAATGGTGAGATTGATATTGTGCAGTACGTCTGTTTTCAGAGAGCCTTCATTAAAAGTTTTGCCTAAGCTTTGGCAATGTAAAACAGATTGATCTATATTGCGATCACTCATAACGAAGCGCCTCTGCGGGTTGGGTTCGTGAGGCTCGCCAGGCTGGATAGAGTGTAGCGATGATGCTTAGGAGAAAAGAGAGTGTTCCAATCAGGTAGACATCATTCCAGTTCAGATCTGATGGAAGTTTACTAATGTAGTAGACATCCGCTGCGAGGAACTCAATACCCAGCAAGCGCTCAAGTGCAGGCACAAGTGTTTCAACATTGAGTGCCAATGATACACCACCCAATATGCCAAGAGCCGTTCCGACCAACCCAATGAGTATACCTTGTACCATAAAAATCCCCATAATAGAGCTGGGAGAGGCACCTAATGTACGCAAAATTGCAATATCACTCTCTTTATCTGTCACAACCATAACGAGTGTTGAAACAATATTGAATGCAGCAACGGCAACAATCAGCAGTAAAATAACAAACATGACCAGTTTTTCTGTTTGTACCGCACGAAAAAAATTGGCGTGACGGTATGTCCAGTCACTTACAAAATAGTGTGCAGGTAACTCTTCCGAGAGTGCTCTATTGAATTGAGGTGCTTCAAACATTTCATCAAGTTTCAATCGCAAACCACTGACGCGATCCTGCATCTTTAAAAGTTTGGCTGCATCGTTAATATGCAAGATGGCTAAGCCATGGTCAAACTCATACATACCAACTTTGAAAATACCAACAACAGTAAAGCGTTTCATACGTGGCATAATACCAACAGGTGTTACATTGGCTTGAGGAGTCACCATGGCTATTTTGTCGCCTAAAGTCACGCGCAAGGCTGTTGCCAGTTCAATGCCCAGCACAATACCAAATTTACCTGCTTTTAGATCGTTGAGTGAGCCTGCCAACATTTTTGAGGAGACTTCAGATACTTCATCTTCTCGCGAGGGTAAAACTCCACGAATCATCGCGCCCTCAACATGGCGGCTATGAGTGAGCATCCCTTCACCGTTGATATAGGGTGCTGTACCAATAATTTGGGGGTAGGATTTCAATTTTTGGTCGAGCTCCTGCCATTGACTGAGTTCGCCATCGTAACTGGTGATTGTCATGTGTGATGCAACACCTAAAATACGTTCCCGTAACTCTTTTTCAAAGCCATTCATGACGGAGAGCACGGTAATCAGCGCGGTCACGCCAACAGCAATACCGAGCATGGAGAGCAGTGAAATGAATGAGATAAAATGGTTTCGGCGCTTGGCGCGAGTATAGCGAAGACCGATAAATAGTTCGATTGGTTTAAACATAGCGCGGCATTATAGCTGAACTATTGTCAATAAAATACGCTGCCCGGTTTTTATCGGGCAGCGTATTTTATTTCGTGATCGCTCTTAATCAAGACTTCCCCCGAAGCTGCAACAAAATAGCCTCATTTTCTAATGTGGATACATCCTGAGTGATCTCCTCGTCACTGGCAATCGTTCTAAGCAAGCGACGCATAATTTTGCCAGAGCGGGTTTTAGGTAAATTATCGGCATAACGAATTTCTGCGGGTTTGCCAATGACGGCAGCTTCGGCAACTTTTGGATGTGCAGCCAGTGCTGACTCAATCTCCATGGTTCCTAAACAAAGCACAGATACATTCAGTACATCATCAATTAATCTGAATAATGTGTGAATGATGTAAGGTGCGATCCACAGACTAAATTTAATTTTTAATTAGGATTAAAGACATTTAAACCATTACGGCTACCAAAATAAAGCAAACCATCAGGCCCCTGCTCAAACATGCCATCCACAGCTGATATTGATTCATCAAGAACATGCTCTGTAAACGTACTGCCATCGTATTCAGCTAGAGAATGTGGTGGTGAAAAACGCGGCAGCATTATCCATAGATTACCATTGGATGCGCGCGTCATACCACCGTTTAAAGGTGTCATTTTGAAGTCTACGTCACCACCCCCAGGAATAGATGCTAGCTCTATTGCGCTCCACTGGCTGCCATTCCAATGCTGTAAATTACTGCCTACGACTGCCCATACATCACCGGGACCCTTGGCAGAAATTGCATAACCACTTGCTTTATGATCACCCTCAAGCAGATTTGTTGTAAAGGTTTCGTTTTCTGTATCAAAAATAACAAGATGAGTACCCACATTCATTTCATATACCCAACCATAGAAATAGCGTGAATCCTGATCACGTACATTAAAGGAGTTATAATCACCTTCTATAGGATTTTCAAAAATAACAGCATCCTGGGTGAAATCGCCGCCAGGTAATTGCAGAACCTGTCCATTAGAGCTTGCACGCCGTGCAACCCATAAGTCTCCATCACTCGAACGAATAATTTGCGTTGGTGCATTTCCTCCGGTAAATGCGACATCCGCTATTTGCGACTCTAAAATTGATGCATCTTCAACATCCAGCGTCATACAGGGTTTGGTATACGAACACATAGTGAAACTGCCATCACTGTGAAAAGCTGGTGCGCGGGAACTCCGAAATGGCACGGCAGGTGAGTCATATATTGTCATATCTGTGCCATCGAATGAAACCAGCCCTGATCCCGTTGCCATCCACATAATCCCGTCTGGATCCCAAGTAAAATCGAATACAGATTTTGAGTATTTTGCATTCTCCAGCTGAATTGAAATTGCCTCGCCAGAAGGTGGAGTATTGGCCAGCGCATAAGCAGAAGAGGTTTCTTCGGTAGGTGTAGAGCCTCCGGTATTTGTATTGCTACCAATATTAATGGCAGACACATCCGTGCTTAAATCAAAATTGAATGCGGCATTTTCCTGTACTGTTATAGAGATATTCCCATCGGCTAAATTTACACTGGTGCTATCAAGCACCCCATCAATTCCGGAACCATTTGCGATAAAGCTCGTGCTGAAAAAATCATAGCTTGTGGCATCTAAACCATTATTCTGAAATACGGTTGATAAATTACTATTGATGATCGCCTGAGAACTCAACAATGACTGTTGAGTAAAAGAAGCTGCATTACTAGCCCACGAGGTATAGTAGCTATCCAGCTCAACATTGCCATTAGCAATAAATATAGCCAAAGTCGTTAGCTGAGTAACATTGACAGTGCTGTTGGCCGAAGCAGCATAAGAATAAAGGGTGGCCATGCTCGAGTCTGAAGGTATAGCCTGCAGTATAAATGGGGCGACTAAATCATCCACATTTACACTGTAAAACCCATCATCTACGATAGTAACATCGGATATCTGATTGCCGATACTACCCATTATATTAAGAGTACCAACAAAAGCTGCACCTGTTGCTACAGTACCGCTTAGAGTTGATTCAGCGACATCAGAGGTAGCACTATCGCTACCACCGCAAGAGGATAAAGATAATGAAAAAACAACCCCAATAATTAAGGTTAAAATATTATTAAGGAATCTACTAGCAAATAGTCTACTAAATGGGGAACAATGTTTTACTCTACTCATGTCACTTTACCCTCCAAGGTATTTACAGTTTATGCAACATCACTATATGAGAAGGAAGATAATTACACATGACCAACACTAGTCTTTCGGTATGACTTAAATCTACTACCTATTTCATCGCTATATGAGAAAGCAC
>DRLZ01000103.1 GCA_011322755.1 Crenotrichaceae bacterium | reverse complement strand
GAGTGAAGAGACTGAGCCAGCACAGGAGCATCTTGCAGTTAGCCAGTGTTACCGTCTGATGGGATTACTGCCAATGGGTTGGCGGCAAGTTTTTGTCCTGGTACATCGTGAATCTCTTTCCCCGGAACAGATTGCCGGGAGCATTCTGCAAACGGAGGTACAGGAAGTAGAAGCAATGTTGAAAATGGCGGAAGACTTTATTGGTGCACATCTGGCTGAGCAGGGTTTGAATATTTCCATTAATTTTCCTGGATTATTTGATTGACCTGGTGGCTACCCGAGAGAGGAATAATGTTATGAGAAGGCTGTAAATCTATCGTCATCGATAGCTGCTCCGCAAACATAACGATCAACTTCTCACTTGGATTGCGCCAGTCGGTGCAATCCTCGGTGGGCCTATTGCTGCGCCGTCCCTAAGACTACTGCTGCGATACCGATACAGTGTTTCCAAATCCGGATTGTAGGACACTGATAGCGTTGGTATCCCCCATTTGTATTAGACTGGCCTGTAATTCATGACCATTTTGAAATAACTCAATGGAATTGCCGAAGCCTTCCTGTGAGGTCTCAGCATGATTGAGGAAACCAGTTTGTTGAATGTACAGGCTGTTTTCGTTTCCATTTTGGGTGTTGCTGGCGCTGTTATCACTCCCCTGTTGTGAGATGCTAGCCACGTGATAACCTCTTCCCTGTTTGATAGTGGCTTCGTTGCCATTCCCAACAATATCGATACTCGCCCGAGGTGTTCCCCCTTGCTCTCCTCTTTGGAGAATACTGGAAAAATTTTCAGAGCCATCGATATTGATAGACGTTAGATAATCGGAAGTCTCCGAAGTATGCTCCGCCACGGCGTTTGAATCTCCATTAATCACAATATTGCTTTCACCTCCGCTGAGAATATGGCTGGATGAAACATTATTGCTATTTCCGGTTAAAGAGATAAAAACTTTTGCACTACCATCAGAGTCAAAAGCCTTCACGTAATTCTCACTGCCTTCAATAATTATTTGAGCGTAACCTCGTTCCTGGAATTGTTTCTCAATCGAAACTGTATTGGCGTTCCCGGCAATATCAATCTCTGAAAGATGAGACCGAGCAGACAGGTGTAGTGAAGTCGCTGTATTCTTGTTGCCTCTGATCGAGATTCTGCTGATATTGTCTGAGCTATTCATTTGTTCACTCCTGGCCAGGTTGTCACTACCATCGATAAAAATATCAATACGCTGGTTATTTCCTTTGTCCTGAAGTGCGCCCACACCATTCGATTGACCCGTAATCATCAGTTCTACTGAAGAATTCTGAGTTGAAAACGCAAGCGTATTGATACCATTCAGGTCTCCATCAACATTTACTTTCGTGTCATGATTGCTGCTTTCTCCTGCTTGTATTGATTCAACAGAATTATCATTACCCATAATGTACATTGATGATTGATTGCTCAAACCTTCTTGAAAGGCTTTCGTCATATTTCCGTTACCGATAATGTCAATAGTGGCTAAATGATCAATTCCGTCCTGGGTTACCGTATCGGGGTCTGAGGTATTGCCATCGCCTCTGACCGTAATGCTCGCAGTATGTTCTGCACCTGCTAGCTGGGAAATCACCTGGGCGTTATCGCTACCATATTGCTGAATACTCGCGGTTGCCTCAGAAGCATTCTGATGGATTTCAGCCACATTGTTGTTACCCTCTTCTTGCTGAATCTGTGCACTTGCCAGCTCAACAGTGCGCTGGATAATCAAGGCGGTATGACCACTGCCTCTCTGATTGACTTCAGCGTTGCTTTCGATCATTAAAGGCTTATCCTGCAGGATTTTGGCGGCATTATTACTGCCTTGCTGAAGGACGGTCAGTTGGTTAGCGTCTCCAACCTGATAGGTTTCGATACGATGGTTACTACCCAGCTGTGTCATCTCAGCAGACAAATGGCTACCTTTCTGAACAGCATCGGCGGTCACTCCGATGGCAGCACTGCCATCGTTGTCCTGATAGATGACGACCGAGTTTCCTCCGGCATGCGCGTCAAGAAAAGCAAATAAAAAAACACTCAGGAGTAAGGTGGCTGATTTCATTAGATGTCCTCGTTATTAACGTTTTTTTGGGTGAGTATTCTCAGCGATACGAAGGAAAAGGGGCTCCAATATCTCCTCCGCCCTCATGAATGAAAGATATTTACCGCTGTAAATCTGATGCATTTCTGTGACGAAAGTTCACAGATGGCATAATCCGATAGCCTTCAGTTAAAAAACATCTTTGCAGGAGCGTGCTTTAGCTGCACTCCCAACCCCAGCGGTAACGTCCCATATTCCAAATATTGAAGACCTGATTTCTTGCTATGTGTGTAAGGATACCGATTGATAGGTTTTGTGTTAGTACATCGTGGAGCTATTTCTCTGAAACAGATTGCCAGGTAACAACTGGGTACTGGGGCAGTGCCTATCCCTGCTTTTATTGTTGCTGATGAATCATTAAATCATAAATGGCAATATCTGCTGCCGCATGGTCCGCAGTGGGATTTTGGCTGCGATGCAGGGCGACTGCATACTCACGTGCGTGGTCATCCGGACGATATTTTTCAGCCAGCACCTGGTGTTTTTTTGCCTGTTCGGGACGATTCAGCGCACGGTAAACCCGTGCGAGATTGCTATGTGCAGAAAGATTTTCCGGATCAATCTTTAATGTTTTCTGAAAATTTTCAAGGGCCTGGTTTAACCGTGTGATTTTTTCCGGGGTGTGTTTTTTTCCGCGTAACTGCCGGGCTTGTTCGAAGTGAACACGTCCCAGCATATTATT
>DRLZ01000102.1 GCA_011322755.1 Crenotrichaceae bacterium | reverse complement strand
GTGCCAGCGCCAGCTTTTACTGTTACCTTTGACATTGCAACGAGTGTCCAGGGACTGCTGTTTTTTCTAAAAAAGCATTTTATTTGCCGCTGCTTTCTAGCTGAATATTTTACATCTGCAATAGCGGTTGTTCCTGGATTTACTGCCTTTGGCATTGCAACAGAGACCAGATCGTCTTTTCTGTTATTAATCGGTACGCCTTCCGTTTTAGCCAGCATATGGAAATCACCGCCGATATCAGCCAGGTACATCTCGAGATTGGTGTATCCTGCAACATTTCTGACTAAATATTGACCAAAAAACCAATTTCTATTGTGACGAATTGCATTGTTTTCTGGTAAATCTGGGTTTAGGCCATGTTCAAGCTCCCATGCGTTTGGCATACCATCCCGGTCTGAGTCATAGTCATCAAGATTGACCGAACGAGAAGCATATTCCGGGTATTTAAAGCGGAACTCTCCATATTCAGTATTTTCTCCGCCCATATCACCGATACCGCCATCATTTAATGTTTGGGTATTAAATTCAGGACCTTCGTTATTGATGGCCCAGTTAATATAGTTTTGGTCAACAGGATCATCAATATAAGTTGAGCCGTCATCGTGAAACCTGACGTTACCACCAACATTGGATAGTACATTAGATTTAACCTCGCTTGCCGGCAGGATAGAAACAGAAGTTCTTGCGTGGACAGGCCATTCATGAAGTTGACTATCAATAGGGTCAGACTCAAGTTCTTTAATCGTGTTTTGAATGCTTTTACTTCTAAGAACAAGTCTGTGATCCTGCTCGTTTAGGTTCGATCCTCGATTATGTGTTGTAGCGGTTGGAGACGTTGCATAAACAAATGTCATTTTACGTGGGTCATTCTCAATAACAGATGTGATATCAAGTAGATTTTCTTGTTCATCAATAAATATATTTCCGTTGATATAAAAATTTGGTTTTGTATCAGGCATGCCTGGTTCATTTGTCATGAATGAACCAAACTGGAAACCTAATAGATTATTTGTTGCAAACTGTACAGAATACTTTGCTTCCTGATAGGAGTTATTAATAAAATCATTCCACGAATTACCTCCAATCCGAGAAACCCGCATATCGCCATCACCAGTAAAACCATAGATAAAATTATTGACCACACTAAAACTGGCAGCATCTCCACCCGCTGTATTTGGAAGGCGATGACTCACACCAATAAAAGCATTTTTATGAATACTGAAACTGGTTACTTTGTTCCAGTCGTTAAGCGAATTATTATGGCCTCGAAGACCTAACAACATACCAACATTATGATTATGCTTTCCTTGTGAACTAAGAGGGGTTCTAACATTTTCATGCATCAGTGAACGCTGGACTGTGACTTTTCCTGTTTCTCCCCGGTTCGTACCACGTGCATCGGTAATAATTAAACCATAAGCAGACCAGCCAGAACTAATATGATCAATGATCAGATCACTAGCCTCTACAACACGAAAAGAGGGTATTTGCTGGTTACCATTTTCAGGTAACCACCATTGCCAGTTGTATCGTGTATCAAAATAACGCAGTATCATGTTTTTTTGTTTATGGATTGAAAATGAGCGCTCCCCTCTGGGAGAGATTCCAGTATTTGTCAGATGAACTCCTCCCTTATCATTCGCTGTTTGTCCGGCAAGAGTCAAATTGCTATATTTTTCTTGATCCAAATAAACACGAGTGTTTTTATTCCAGCGTCCAAGATTAATACCATCATCGATATTAAACCGACCACCAACGGCAAAAACGATTGTTCTTCTACCCTCAGTTTCCAACGCTGCTTTTAAACTCCCAGGCCCTGATGAATTTCGATTGATGACATAGATAACTTTGCCACCACGACCTCCCGAAGCAGCTAAACCCGCACCTTCTGCGGTCGGGAAAGCCTTGAGATCCCTCAAAGTAATCAGTGTTGACGGTGTTGTTAGTGTTGCTGTGTAATATCCGTTAGTGCCTGGGTTTTGTGCTAACGCTGTAACAGATGCAGATAGGGTAAGGCTCGTAATTAATACAATCTGGTATTTCACTATAATGTCCTTGTTTAAGTGTAAAGGGACTTTCAAAATGATCGGAGATTTCTCCTCCTTCTTCATTGTGTAATCAGTGCAAGTGTGAAAATGCTTTGGAGTTATCACGTGGTAAGTACTGGCGATGGAATTTTCACATTGCCTATCATTGTTTTGCCAGGTAATTGCTTATGTGACACTTTGCTATTCGCCACTCATTATCTGATAGACAATTCGCAACGCCCATAGCTGAAAAAACAATACAATTGATTCGAAATAACAATGCTACCTTGCTTCTAATAATGTTTCACAAGAGTAATATTCTGATCGATTAAAACCTTAACAAGAGGTTGTAATTCGTTGTACTAGAATATTGAGTAAAACGGCAGAAATAAACAACACCACGTCTGGTTGAACTTCTGCCATTTTACCCTCCGTTCACTGACAAATTTGACAGCATGTAAACTGAATTGTTCCGGCTAACCTCTTGCGGAGAGAATCAAACAATAGTGTTAGGATATCACTGTTTTAATCTAACTAGTTGATTCTGAATCCCATATGGGAATGTCGCTTTAACTCATGATTGGTTGATAGTGAAGTGGTTGGGAGTTCCTCGCACTGTGAAACAGGAACGGTTGACGTGGAAAAATTATCAAACACGTTATGAAGCACAGCAGGAGATATTGAATTATATCTCCATGTTTTATAACAGCCATCGATTACATTCAACTTTGGGATATACCAGTCCCAATGATTTTTAGAAACAACTGATGGAAATGAAAGAAGTCGCTTAACTGGGTGTCACAAAAAAGTTGACCAGGTCATCCAAATAAGTCAACGCGTAACCTGTGCTCATCCTCGTAGATAGCATCTGTCAAAATCAATCGCAACCGGGAAACCAAAACCACCACGGATTATATGATTACGCAGAAAGGGGGTAATCACCAGAATTAGACCATATTCACTCAAGTGTATTGTAAAACTAAGCAATGTTGCCATTCACAACAAAAGCGCTACACATAGGCAATTCTTGAACGCAGAAGATACAACTGGTCTGCACAATCATTTGTGCGTTTAGTAATACTATCCAGGTGTTTGTCGATGCCAGTCGGTTTGTTGCTGATAACGATGTGTCATATTCAACAACCTGTCTTCTCTCCAGTAGTTGCCAATTAAATGTATACCAATTGGCAATCCAATACTGTCAAATCCAACAGGGTGGCATATTGCCGGCAACCCTGCCAAATTGACTGGAATGGTATAACTGTCATTCAGATACATTTGCACTGGGTCATCAGTTTTTTCACCAAGTTTAAATGCTGTGGTTTGAGTGACTGGTCCGGCAATCACATCAACCTGCTCGAATGCCTGATTAAAATCATCAGCAATCAGTTGTCTTATCCGTTGTGCTCTCAAATAATATGCATCGTAATAACCCGCTGACAAGACATAGGCGCCGATCATGATTCTTCGTTTGACCTCTGCGCCAAAACCCTCTCCACGTGAACGCTTGTATAGATCTTCCAGATCAACCGGGTTTTCACATCGATATCCATAACGCACACCATCGAAGCGTGACAGGTTGGCTGAAGCTTCTGCCGGGCTCAGTACATAATAAGTCGAAACTGCTAATTCTGTATTTGGGAGGCTGATTTCAACCAGTTCTGCTCCCTGGCGCGTATAGACTTCGATTGCTTGTTCAATTGCCGTTGCTATTTCAGTATTCAGGCTCTCGCCAAAATATTCTTTTGGCAGTCCAATTCTTAAACCCTTCAAATCATTGTCGTTCAAGGTCTCTAGATAATTGGGTACTGGTTGTTCTGCACTGGTTGAATCGCGTTGATCAAACCCAGCCATCGCTTGTAACAAAATTGCTGCATCTTCTGCATTGCGGGTCAATGATCCACCCTGATCAAGACTGGACGCATAAGCGATCATTCCCCAGCGTGATACTCGTCCATAGGTTGGCTTTAAGCCTGTCAGGCTACATAACGCAGCTGGCTGTCGTATTGAACCTCCAGTATCTGTTCCAGTTGCAGCGACGCATAGGCTGGCTGCAACGGCTGCAGCAGACCCTCCTGACGACCCCCCAGGTACGCGTTCTTTATCCCAGGGATTATTGACTGGCCCGTACCAACTGGTTTCATTGGAAGACCCCATGGCAAACTCATCCATATTGGTTTTTCCCAACATCACGACGCCAGCGTCTTTAAGCTTTTCCACAACTGTCGCATCATATGGAGAGATGAAGTTATCCAGCATTTTAGAGCCGCAACTGGTACGTACTCCATCAGTACAGAAAATATCCTTATGGGCAATTGGAATGCCAAGCAACCTGCCCTTTTCGCCAGATTGAATGCGCTGATCAGCATTGTTTGCCTGTTGCAAAGCCTGCTCTTCTGTCACCGTAATGTAGCTGTTAATATCGGAATCGACTTGTTTGATTCGATCCAGATAATAGCGAGTTAATTCAACACTTGAAAAATCACCAGCTTGTAGTCCAGCTGATAACTCAGCAATTGTTTTATTGTCCATGTTATGTTCCAGTCCAGAAATAATTGATAGTGGTATTGTTATGTTAGCGATATAAGAGCGTCTATTCGATTACTTTTGGCACCAGAAATAGCCCGTTCTCGGAACTGGGTGCGTTTGCCATCAACTGCTCTTTTTGATCGGTTTCTGTCACTTCATCTGCTCTTAGACGCTGGCTCATGTTCAATGGGTGCGACATCGGAGAGATATCTTCCACGTTTGCAGCATTCATTTTTTCTACCAATTCAAGAATATTGGATAAATCCTTCACATAACTTGCTGTCTCATCTTCGCTAACAGAAAGACGCGCAAGATGCGCAATTTTCAACACTTCTTCACTATCCAGTGACATCAGTTCTCCTTACAATATTATCCTGAAAATATAAATCTAAATTTGCGGCCGCGCATAGAAACAATCACCCTACTTCTATACATCAGTCAGTAACGGCAAGCGCAATCAGCAAAGCATAATAACCGAATCAGACTCAAGTGGTTGAAGATTTCCCAGTAGGCTGTCCGAGAATAGAGAACCTGCTACGAAAAATCTGAATTTGACTCGCTTTCCCTCGCTGCGGCTACTATTCTCTGACAGCCTCCTGGTGCTGCGTTTCAATTGGCAAACCGTGTTTCCTCCAGCCCAGCATGTGCCCTTTCAGAAGCTGTATGTCTTTAAATCCACGCACACGCAGAAACAACTTCGCCAGCGAGGCACGCGGACCATGCTCACAATACACGACCAACGGCTTTCCAAATCCATCCTTCAGTGCTTGGTTCAATAACCAGCTGCGCCAGAACGGCAGATTGATTGCTCCTGGAACAAAACCTTGCCGATACTCCCAGCCTGATCTTACATCGACCACAAGGGGCGCTGATTCTGATTCAATTAAACTTAATAAGTCATGTGCTTGTATCGACACAGCAATACTCCTGTAACAATGAATAAGAAAACATTATACTCTTGTCAGAACTCAGATCGATCCAGATTCAATCAGTTTTCTGTCGAAAAAACATTACACACGGAGAC
>DRLZ01000101.1 GCA_011322755.1 Crenotrichaceae bacterium | reverse complement strand
TCCAGTAATACAATCACACTATTATTGGAATGTAAGTCGATTCCACCATATAATTTCATTTCTGATTCCTCTTGCAAATTGGCCTGACAATGTCGTCAACATCGTAAGGTACGCTTTGCCTGAGGAATCGGCTAGATGATTATCAAGTCTCATTACACAGGAGAGTTAAAACCGGTATAAGAGTATCCTCTAAGAATACAGAGTAAAGTTGTACTCGTCGAAAGATAGCAAAGCATGACATTTTGGATCCACTTTTTACCAGTAGTACACCTTCGAGTAAGACTCTAAACTGGTTGTAAAGGGATAATTCACATCATTCTTTCCTCCTGTTATCTTGTAGCATTGAAATCTCCATACTATGGTATTGAAATACAGAGCCAATGCGATTTATTTTTTGTCTGTTTAACTATTTTCCCCATGGTGGGCTGGAGCGCAATTTTCTTTCAATCGTTGAGGAATGCGTACAGCGTGGACATCAGGTAAGTATCTATACCAGGCACTGGGAAGGTACGATGCCAAGCCAGATCAAGGTGACTCAACTTCCTGTCTCGGCATTGACAAATCATTCACGTGATCATAAATTCGCTGTTGAATTTGCAAAGCAATTAAAATCTGAATCATGTGATGCAATTATTGGTTTCAATAAAATGCCGGGTCTTGATGTTTATTATGCCGCAGACCCCTGTTATGTGGCGATTGCTGCATTGAAGCCATGGTATTACCGACTAACACCACGTTACCAACATTATTCTGCATATGAGGCTGCCGTGTTTGGTCACAGGCAGAAAACACATATACTGGCTGTTTCGACAACACAAATTCCCCGCTACCAGCACTATTACCAAACAACTGGTGAACGTTTCTCGGAACTTCCACCAGGAATTAATCCCAACCGCAAAGCACCATGGAATCACCAGAAAATCAGACAGGCATGGCGCACTGAATTTGGCGTTGGAAAAGATGAGCTAGTTGTTTTAGCTATAGGCGCTGACTTTAAACGCAAAGGACTCGCACGAACAATTAAGGCCATTGCTTCATTACCTGCCTGTTTGCGCACTAAAGTAAAATTATTTGCTGTTGGTGATTCTCACCACAAAGCATATCAAAAGCTGGCTCAGCAACTTGATCTTGATCTGGATAAACAGCTTCATTTATTCTCAGGTCGTGATGACATTCCGCATTTTTTATTTGGTGCAGATATACTCGCCCACCCTGCCCACATTGAAAATACCGGTAATATAATTCTGGAAGCAATCATTGCTGGATTACCTGTGCTCGCAACAGATGTCTGTGGATACGCATTCCACATACAACAGGCTCAAGCCGGGTTGGTATTAAAAAGTCCGTTTAACCAGAAAAAGTATAATCGCTTGCTGCTGGAAATACTGACCACGCCACAAAGAGCAGACTGGAAAGCCAATGGTATCGAATATGGAAATACAAAAAAATTATATCAACGGGCTCATGTTGCAGCTGATATTATTGAACGTATCGCAGTGCGCAAAAAAATTCACGGATAGTTTTGATATTGCTAACAAGGGCTGTCTAAATCCCTGCTGAGCCACGTCCACCTTAGTGTTGTGAAACACAGCTATTACATCGAGACATTGTTTCCTGAAGGACAACCAGACCAACATGCGCCAACGTTTTTATCTGATTTCCATAAGCTCAGTTCTTGTTTGCAGTTTCATCGGGTTCATCTGGCCATTTGCAATCTGGTTATTGCTACCCGTTAGTTTATTCATTGTCCTTGGTATTTACGATATTAGCCAGCCACGCCACACCATTCTCAGGAATTTCCCTGTTGTTGGACATGCTCGCTGGATTGCTGAGTGGCTCAGACCAATGCTGCGCCAGTATTATATGGAATCGGATACTGATGGTGTTCCAATTAATCGCATGTTTCGGTCAGTGGTTTACCAGCGTTCTACAGGTGCATTGGACAGCGTACCATTTGGTACCCGCGTTGATACTTATCGCACTGGCTATGAATGGATGGGGCATTCACTAGCCGCTCGAAAAATTGAAGAACTGGATACTGATCCACGTGTGCTGGTCGGCAACGCTGCATGCACTCAACCTTATTCAGCAAGTATCTTGAATATCTCGGCGATGAGTTTCGGAGCACTTAGTCAAACTGCGGTACTGGCACTCAATCATGGCGCTCGCATTGGCAAGTTTGCTCATAACACCGGAGAAGGTGGCTTGAGCCCTTACCACACGCAACCTGGTGGTGATTTAATCTGGCAAATCGGAACGGGATATTTTGGATGCAGAACAAGTCAAGGTCGATTTTGCGCGCAACAATTTGCTGATAAAGCCATTCATCCGCATGTGAAGATGATAGAGATTAAATTATCACAAGGCGCTAAACCTGGACACGGCGGATTACTACCTGCAGCGAAGAATACACCCGAAATAGCTGGTATCCGTGGTGTTGAGCCATATATCCAGATTGATTCACCACCCGTCCACAGTGCTTTTTCCAGTCCACTGGAAATGATGCTCTTTATCTCGCAACTACGCGAGCTATCGAATGGGAAACCCATCGGTTTCAAGCTCTGTATCGGACGCAAATCAGAATTTGTTGCTCTGTGTAAAGCCATGCTTGAATCTGGCATTCAGCCTGATTTTATTACGGTTGATGGCGGTGAAGGAGGAACAGGAGCTGCTCCACTGGAATATTCCAACTCGATCGGAATGCCATTACGTGAAGGTCTCGCATTTGTAGTGGATACGCTGACCGGATTTGATCTAAAAAAACAGATTCGCGTCATTGCTGCAGGTAAAATCATTACCGGCTTTCATTTGCTTCGGATTCTGGCAATGGGCGCTGATTTGGGCAATAGCGCACGTGGGATGATGCTGGCATTGGGGTGTATTCAATCGCTACAGTGCCATAACAATCAATGCCCGACCGGAATAACCACCCAAAATCCTGGGTTATATCGTGGACTGGTTATCGCTGATAAACAACAACGAGTCGCCAATTTTCATAAGGAAACAGTGGAAGCAACTGTAGATTTGCTCAGCGCAGCCGGGTTGAGTACACCGCAACAATTAAATCGCGAGCAGATTTTTCGTCGGGTCAGCGCTGACGCGATCCGTTCGTATGCTGAATTATTTCCACCACTACCAGTCGGAAGTTTGCTGAAAGCACCATATCCTGGGCATTACGATGTATTGATGAGACATATTCAAACCACTCAGTTCTGATTGAAAATTATTCGCTTACCCTTGTTTTTCTATTGCACTGAGTTGTGCTTGTTTGAACAAATACTCAATCCGCTCTGTCTAACTTACACTGATATTACTGCCATAGGTGTTGGAACCTCCTGAAGATATTGAGCGTGTCCTTAGAGACATGAATAACAACGTTTTTGTGTTCCCACACCCTAATTTCAATACAGCTTACACTCATGACAAAAAACCAGGTATATTCTAAAAAAAGGTTCTCACCAGGTTAGCTTTAATAGCGTTGATGTTTTCTTCCATTCACAACAATAGAGCTCTTTCTGGAGTATCAATCAAGGAGAATTGTTATGCGCAATTTCGAACAAGTTAAGGATGTGATTGAGTATAGTCAGGAAATTCATACCAAACTGGCTAAATTTTATAATCAACTCAGTGAAAAACATCAGTTAAGTCATATTAAAATGCTTCTTGACTATCTAAACAGGCATGAACGCAATCTTGCAGACTGTCTGAGTCAATATGAAAATGATGCTGCGCAACAGATGATGAACACTTGGTTGCAGTATGCACCAACGACAAAACTTGAAGACAAGATTAAATACTTTCCAATTCATTCTGATATGACATTACAAGAAGTTATCGACATCGCACTGGATCTGGATAATGCACTTGTCGATCTCTACAGAAATGTGGCTCAAAATGTCGACACACAGGAACTCAGAGAATTATTTCAAAGCCTGATCGATATGGAAGACCATGAAAAAAAACGTATGGTACGCGATGCCATGATGTTGAATGACTTATGAACTAGACGCATTGCATGAAAATGAAACCTGAAGGAAAACACAAAACCGTCGCCAGCGATACAAACACAAGATAGACGGGACGCAAAAATAGCAGCGCATGGGAAGCATAAGGTGTATTAGCTCAGATTTAAGCTGACACCTTGCATTGCTCCAGCAAAGTACGTAGTTCCGGAATACAGGAGCCGCAGTTAGTGCCGGCTTTAAGACACGCTCCAATTTCGTCTGTGCTGGTTAGCTCCTGGGCTCTAATTGTGTCCTGTATTGTTTGCTCTCCAACATTGAAACAGGCACAAATGATTGCCCCAACATCTTGTTGGTTACCCAGGGATTTTCCAGTGAGCAAACTGTCTCGCTCGGCTTTGCTGAGTGACTCTTTCTCAAACAAACCGATTAGCCAGTCGCGAGGCGGTAAATCAGGATCAGGACCAATAAACAGGCAGCTGGACAATTGCTCCCCGTGAAAACACGCTGCACGATAATGATGACGTGATGTTTCATAAAACTCGATCCACGTGCTGTTGGCATGGTTGTCGTTTGTTAGCAGTTTGCGAGCATGACTCGACCACTGTTCCGGTGTGCTGTTACCAGCCGTTTCGTAACGCCACAAACCATTCCCGCGCGACTTGTTCCAGTAACCCGCCAGAAAAGGATTCAGGTCGCCTCGTCGCGACAGAATAAACCCATACCAGGTATACTTAACCGGCTGGATATTGACCACGCTGTGTTTGAATTCAGGTTGGCCGGAATATGGATCAGTGACTGTTTTAATCAGACTGCCAACCCGGGCATTACTGCTGAACTGCTGATTCCAGTGAATAGGCACAAACACGCTGCCAGGCTGTTGTTTGTCACTCACCAATACCCTAACCTGAATCATGCCGTGGTCACTGCTGATATTGGCAAGACCACCATTGACCAATCCGCATTGATCAGCATCCTGAGGGTGAATTTCCACGTAGGATTCATGAATATGCGATGACAGGCGCGGGGATTTTCCAGTTCGCGTCATGCTGTGCCAGTGATCACGCACCCGTCCTGTATTAAGAATATAGGGTGACTTTGTGTTTGCAAGCGCTGCTGGCAAACTCGGCTTTATCGGTACAAATTGCGCTTTGTTGTCGCTGGTGTTAAACAGACCGTTGCTGTATAAGCGTTGTGTTCCCTGTGGTTGCTGCTGATTCACAGGCCATTGAACAGGCTCTAGATCATCATATGCATCCTTGTTCTGGTTTGCCAGTGCGCTGATGTCAAACTGACGCTGTCCACGATTCTCGAAACCTGATAACGCAGCATGTTCAGAAAATATTTCATGCGCATCAGCATAGTCAAACTGTTCACGAAAGCCCATTTTCTGTGCAATCTGAGTGATGATCCACCAGTCAGATCTTGCCTGGCCAGGTGCAGGCAGAAAGGCACGTTGTCTGGAAATACGACGCTCACTGTTTGTTACTGTTCCTTCACGTTCTCCCCAGCTTAATGCCGGCAGACGAATATGTGCGTATTGAGTGGTGTCTGTGGATCGGGTTGTGTCGGAAATTACCACCAGTTCACACCCTTCAAGCGCTTTTTTAACCTTGTCTGCTTCTGGAAGACTGACCACTGGATTGGTGGCCATAATCCACACTGCCTTGATTTTTCCATCGGCAATCGCATCAAACATCTCCACTGCTTTATACCCGGCTCGATCAGCAATACGCGGAGATTGCCAGAAACGCTGAACACGATCCCGGTCTTCCGGGTTGTCAATTTCCATATGCGCTGCCAGTTGATTTGCAAGCCCACCCACTTCACGTCCGCCCATGGCGTTGGGTTGGCCTGTGATTGAGAATGGCCCCATACCCGGCCGACCAATCCGTCCACTCAACAAGTGACAGTTGATAATACTGTTGACTTTGTCTGTACCACTGCTGGATTGGTTAATACCTTGTGAAAACAGGGTAACCACTCGCTCGGTTCTGGCAAACAAGCGGTAAAACTGTTCAACCTGCTCTGTTGATAATCCACAATCACTGGCAACTGATGCGACCGAAGCAGCAGATTGTTTGGCTGCTTCCAGCGCTTGTTCGACACCTGAAGTAAAATTGTCAATAAATAGATCATTTTGTTCATTGTGCTGATGAATCCACACCAACAAACCGTTGAACAACACAGCATCGGTTCCCGGCTTGATTGGTAAAAAAACATCGGCAAGTGAAACTGTCTGGGTTTTGCGTGGATCAATGACCACAACTTTTAAATCAGGGTTTGTTTTTTTAGCCTGGGTAATGCGCTGAAACACCACGGGGTGGCACCAGGCCGTATTACTTCCTGTCAGCACGACCAGCTTGGCTCTTTCCAGATCATCGTAGCAGGCAGGTACGCAGTCTTCACCGAAAGCACGTTTGTATCCTGCCACAGCTGAGGACATGCACAAGCGCGAATTGGTATCTATATTTGCTGAGCCAATAAAGCCTTTCATCAGCTTGTTGGCGGCATAATAATCTTCGGTCAGCAACTGCCCTGATACATAAAAAGCGACAGCATCAGCACCATGTTTTTCGATAATTGTGGAAAAACGACTTGCAACCGCTTCGATTGCCTGCGCCCACGTCACCTGCTGATCATCGATTTCTGGATAAAGCAGACGTCCACTTAGACTCAATGTTTCACCCAAGGCAGCACCTTTGGAGCAAAGCCTGCCGTAATTCGATGGGTGTTGATTGTCCCCCTCAACCGAGACAATTCCGGATTTATCAATTGAAGCCAGGACTCCACATCCAACCCCGCAATAAGGACATGTGGTGCGCACTGTTTGATTATCTATTTGAGTGGATTGCATACCGACTGAAGGTCTGGAAAAATGACTCTATCCACAAGTATATGTGTAGAACAACAGGAAATGTTCCCTCTCCTGTTTTTTTCAGAAGCCCGGTTTGTTGTCTCTGTCTTTATCAATGCATCTTGTAAAAAGGTATCACACATAAACAGAACATCCAGGCTGGATGTTCACAAGAATTCAGCCGCAGTGTTAATCACGGCAGCTTACTCCACGCACGATCTATCTTGCGTTACACGGTGTAAGTAGACGACGCTGTTTTTCCACCGTGTCCAGTCCAGTCTGTATGGAAAAATTCACCGCGCGGTTTATCTG
>DRLZ01000100.1 GCA_011322755.1 Crenotrichaceae bacterium | reverse complement strand
CATCATGTTTGCAAGATTCCCTTTTTTAAACTTTTTCATCATCTTTGCCATTTGCTTATGTTGTTTCAGCAACCGATTGACATCCTGGATCTGCAATCCCGCCCCACTGGCAATCCTTTTTTTCCGGGAACCATTGATTAAGTCAGGAAATCGTCGTTCTTTGACTGTCATTGAATCAATTAGCGCCATCTGATGAACAATCACCTTATCATTCACCTGGTTACGCATATGCGGGGGGATTTTTTTTGCTCCGGGCAGCTTATCAATCATTGCAGACATGCCGCCCATTTTAACCATTTGTTCGAGTTGGTTTTTTAAATCCTGCATATTAAACGCCTTGCCTTTACTGATTTTTTTGGCAAGTTTTGCAGTCTTCTTCTTATCCGCAGAGCGCTCAACCTCTTCGATCAAAGACAGCATATCCCCCATTCCGAGGATACGGGATGCAATCCTGTCCGGATGAAACGGTTCCAGTGCATCCGTTTTCTCACCAACACCAATAAACTTGATCGGTTTACCGGTAACATGGCGAATTGACAATGCAGCGCCGCCGCGCGCATCACCATCAGCTTTGGTCAGCACGACACCGGTGAGCGGCAGTGCATCATGAAATGCTTTCGCGGTATTGACCGCATCCTGACCCGCCATGCTGTCAACCACAAACAGCGTTTCTACCGGATTAATCGCTTGATGTAATTGCTTGATTTCGGTCATCATTGTTTCATCGACATGAAGACGACCTGCGGTATCAACAATCAACACATCCATGTATTGTTTACGCGCTTCAGCCAGTGCGTTATTGGCTATATCAATTGGCGATTGCGTTGGATCACTGGTGAAAAATTCCACATCAATTTCAGACGCAAGTGTTTTTAACTGCTCAATCGCTGCCGGCCGATACACATCAGCACTCACAACCATGACTTTTTTGCGTTGGG
The DNA here is from genome assembly GCA_011322755.1 of Crenotrichaceae bacterium. Lineage (GTDB taxonomy): Bacteria > Pseudomonadota > Gammaproteobacteria > Methylococcales > DRLZ01 > DRLZ01. The sequence continues at coordinate 5,848 of DRLZ01000100.1, read as the reverse complement.
CCTCTTTTAATAAGCGCGCCAGTTTTGCTACTGTGGTGGTTTTACCAACACCTTGCAAACCAGCCATCAAGATAATTGCTGGCGGCTGCGCAGACAGATCAAGGCCTTCATTGGCATCACCCATGACTGCCTGTAATTCAGCTTGCACAACTTTCAAAAATGCCTGGCCAGGCGTCAAGCTGGCTTGAACCTCTTTACCAAGCCCCCTTTGCTTGAGCGTTTCAATAAAATCTTTCACTACTGGTAATGCAACGTCAGCTTCCAGTAAAGCCATCCTCACGTCTTTCAGGGTATCCTGAATATTTTCCTCAGTTAGACGCGCTTCACCTTTCAGATTTTTTAATGCGCCGGAAAGGCGATCACTTAGATTGTCAAACATGGTCGAAATACCTGAATATATTTTTGGAAAACGACATTATACAGTGTCTTTTGTACTGCAAAGCAACAATCAGGCAGCGTCTTCTTTATCTATGATGCAGAGACACCGCGAATCATTGAAATATTTTCTGAAAAAAAACCTTCATTCGATGCCAGGAATCCCTATCTGCCTCAGCATCGTATGCCAGTGGCATGTTAAATTGTCGGCCAAACCGGTCTGCATCCGGGTTGGTAAAGCTATGTTTGACACCAGGGTAATTAACAAACTCAAAATCAACTCCGGTTTTAGCCATTTTCTGTTTTAACGCTGAAATCTGTGCTGGCGTTACAAATGGGTCTTCAGCACCGTTTAAGACCAATACACTGGATGTTATCCTGGCTGGCTGCACCTGCATTGCACTTGCCAGCGAACCATGAAAACTCACGACACCCGCAAGATCAACACCAGAGACAGCCATATGCAAAACAACCCCCCCGCCGAAACAATAGCCGATTCCTGCAATTTTGTTTGCATCCACAGTCGGCTGCTTTTTTAACACCTTCACAGCTTCATTGAAACGGTTTTCCATTACCGTCAGGTCAGACATGGTTGCCTGCATGAACTTTTTAGCATCATCAGGATGGCTGGCCAGCTTGCCTTCGCCATACATATCCAGGGCAAATGCGGTATAACCGAGTTTTGCCAGCATATCGGCACGGTTTCTGGCATATGCATTGTGTCCCCACCATTCATGTACAACCACAATACCTGGCCGTTTTCCAGAGATTGCATCATCATAGCTAAGATAGCCTTGAAATGGTTGACCTGCAATCTGGTAATGAATGATTTTGGACTGTATCCCTGCAATTGCCACCATTGAAGTACTCATGCCCAACAACAAAACAAGCCATTTGAAAATAACATTCATAACAAAACTCCTAAAAATTTGAGACAAACCAGAGACAGCTCATTGAAACCCATAATTCTGAGACAACGAAATAATTCACTCTCCGACAACTAACAACCACCAGTGATCAGCTGAATGATTTGATACAATAACTGCACATGGACATCACACCACTCATTGACCCACTCAACGATGCTCAGCGTACTGCTGTCACCGCACCATTTCAGTCAGCTTTGGTATTGGCTGGCGCTGGCAGCGGCAAAACCCGGGTTCTGGTTCACCGTATCGGCTGGATGATTCAGGTCGAGAATCTGCCTGCTTACAGCATACTTGCAGTCACCTTCACCAACAAAGCTGCCCGCGAAATGCTCGGGCGCGTTGAAAGCCTGATGCAGCAAGATGCCAGTGCCGGTATGTGGATTGGTACTTTCCATGGACTGGCACATCGTTTCCTTCGGCGTCATAGTGCAGCCGCCAATCTTCCTGACACATTTCAGGTACTGGATTCAGATGACCAGCAACGCCTGATTAAACGCATTATACGCTCTGCCGAGCTGGATGAAACACGTTACCCACCAAAACAGATTCAATGGTATATCAATGCCCACAAAGATGAAGGCAGGCGCGCTGCACACGTGCAGACAGATGGCACTTTCTGGGAAACAATGCAGCAAATTTATAAAACCTACGAAGATTTATGTCAGCGTTCTGGTCTTGTCGATTTTGCCGAATTACTGTTGCGTTGCCTGGAGACCTTGCGCGACACACCTGAGCTGCTGGATCAATACCGTAATCGTTTTCGCTATGTTCTGGTTGATGAATTTCAGGATACGAATACAATTCAATACGCGTGGCTTAAACTGCTCACCCAGGGACAAAATAATTTATTTGTAGTCGGTGATGATGATCAATCTATCTATGGCTGGCGCGGCGCCCGCATAGAGAATATCCATAGCTTCCAGAGTGATTATCCTGATCACAGATTAATTCGCCTCGAGCAGAACTACCGCTCTACTGCCAACATTCTGAATGCTGCAAATGCACTGATTGCGAATAACGAAAACCGCATGGGAAAGGAGTTGTGGACCGATGACAAGGACGGCGACCCCATCACAGTTTACGATGCTTTTAATGAACAAGACGAAGCTTATTTTGTCGTTAACCGTATTAAGCAATGGGTTGCAGAAGGTAATTTACGTGAACAAGCGGCAATTCTCTACCGATCCAATGCGCAATCACGATTATTTGAAGAACGCCTGGTCAGTGCAGCCATCCCTTACCGGGTCTATGGAGGGCTACGTTTTTTTGAACGCGCTGAAATCAAAACTGCACTGGCATATTTACGCCTCATCGCCAATCGTCATGATGACGCCTCATTTGAACGTGTTGTCAATCTTCCAACCCGCGGTATTGGCGCTCGCAGTATGGACGCTGTACGTGAGATCGCCAAAGCCCAGAAATGCTCGTTATGGGATTCAACCCGAATGCTCTGTCGTGACGGCGGCTTGAGCGCACGTGCAGTCAACGCTTTGAAAGCATTTCTGGAATTGATTGAAAATCATGCGATTGCTGCTGACTCCATGCCGTTGCACGATCAGGTTCGTCTGGTTATCGAAAAAAGTGGATTAATTGCACATTACCAGAAAGAAGGGCAGGAAAAAGGCGCAACCCGTATCGACAACCTCAAGGAGTTAGTCAACGCTGCCAGGCAATTCAGCAATGAAGCTGAAATCGATGCCGAGAACATGAAGGAACTTGATCTGTTCCTGTCACATGCGGCACTTGAAGCCGGAGATGCACAAGGCGATACTGATGAAGATTGCGTTCAACTCATGACCTTGCACTCGGCCAAAGGTCTGGAATTCGATCTGGTGTTTCTGGTTGGCATGGAAGAAGGACTGTTTCCCGGGCAAAAATCCCTGGAAGAAATCGGTCGTCTGGAAGAAGAACGTCGACTCTGTTACGTGGGCATGACACGGGCACGTCAGCAACTGGTTATCTGTCATGCTGAGTCAAGGCGATTATATGGCCGCGAACATCGGTCAGAAGCGTCCCGTTTTTTGCGTGAAATACCCAGCCAGTATTTACAGGAAATTCGCATGCAAGGACAAGTCAGCCGCCCGGTGACAGCATACGGAAATCATGATAAGACAAAAACCAACCGCGATAATGGCGACTCAACAAGCGGTTTTATGCTCGGACAACAAGTCAATCACAGCAAATTCGGAACCGGCATCATCCTTCAGCAGGAAGGCGATGGCAACCATGCCCGCGTACAAATCAACTTTGAATCCGCAGGTACCAAATGGCTTGTATTGGCTTATGCAAACCTGACTGCGGTCAGCTGATTTTATCCGGAAAAACTGTCCAGTTTCTCTGTCAGTACCGAGGGCGAGGCATAACACATTTCTTTCGTGCTGCTATCCACCGCTACTTGTATCGTTTGACCTTTGGCAATACGTTGTCCACTCTGGGCATCTGTGATGCGATATTTGATTGTTAACCTGTATTCATATTCAGCCAGCTCAGCATAAACACGAATTTCTTGATCAAAAGTCAGCGCCGCAACATAGCGTACCTGCAAGTCGATGATCGGCCAGATGTAACCACTTTCCTGCATCTTCATATAACCGTAGTCAATCTTGTCCAGCAACGCGCAACGGGCAATCTCAAAATATTTGGCATAATGTCCATGCCAGGCGATACCAAGCATGTCGATATCGTAAAACGGCACCAGAATTTCAACTTCAGCGCTCAGTCTATCCACAGTAACGCCACTATGTTGAGTCTGTCTGCTCTGCCCTGCCTCGATGACCGAGAACATCAAAATCAGGCTTTTCCCAAAAAGGGAAGAAATTAAACCATTGCAACGGCGCTTTTAAACAATATGCTTGCAATCGATCAACATATTGGCGGGCATACTTCTCAATCGCAACCTGCCGCTGCGGATCTTTGCGAGGGATATTGACCTGCTGCTCCAATGGGTCAAGATAAATATCATAATGACCATCATCGCCACGAATTGAACAAAATGTATACACAGGACATTTCAGCAATGAGGCCAGTAGATAAGGTCCCTGGGTAAACGCTGCTTTTTCTCCAAGAAAACTGATTTCAACGATACGTGCCGGGCTGTTAATCGGAATACGATCACCCACCAAAATGATACATTCACCTTGCTGAACTTTCTCATGCAGGCTGATTGCCATTGCAGGATTTAACTCGGTAACCTGAATTAATTGCATTGCCGAGGTCGTATCAACATTGCGCAACAACTTGTTATATTTTTCCATGTTGCGGGTATGGATAAGAATATTCAGCCGAACTGTCTTGCGTTTTTCTGCAATCGCCCTGCACACCTCCATATTTCCAATATGGGCACCGATAATCATTGCCCCTGCCCCATTATCGAGCATTTTGCAAAATTCATCATAGCCATGGAAACGGACGTGGTCAAAATCATAACTGCCCATCCACACCACAATTTTGTCCAGCACGCCTTCTGCAAAATTGAAAAAATGCCGGAAACTGGTTGCTAAGGTATTGTTGATTCCAAGACCCGGATCAAAATCCTGCAGATGTTGCAAATAATCGCGCGATGCTGCTCTTGCCTGTCGATTGGTGACAAAATAATAAGCCACAGTCGGATACAATGCGATGCGAAATGCGGTGCGTCCGAAGACACGATAAATAAATACCAGGAGACGCATTCCCCAATATGCTCCTGTTTCTTCTATCTGTGCCCAGTGGGTTTGCTTTTTATCCTTGCTCATAGAGTTTACTTCCGTGCAAACAAATAGTTCCTGAATAACCGGGGGATATAGCTGATGAATAACGAAGCGAACAAACGCGCGTGCATACGACTGATTAAAGCATTGTCTTCCCACAAACGAAAATGAGAAAGACCGTCCTCAGGATAATTGACTTTTGTTGGCAACGATTCAATACACACGTGTTCACGAAACAGCTTGACCAGTATTTCAATATCAAATTCCATATGATTACCCGTATCATGATGATCGAGATAATCACACAGGATTGCAACCGGATAGACGCGAAAACCACACATGGTATCCTTGAGCTGAAATGATAGCGTATTAATCCATACCCAGATATGGGTTAAGTACCGGCTATAGTAACGAATTTTTGGAATTGACTGGTCAAACAGGGGTTGTCCGATAATAATGCAATGGGGATGGCTTGTTGCCTGCGCCAAAAAACAGGGCACATCAGCAAGATTATGCTGACCATCTGCATCAACTTGAAGCACATGGCTATATCCTGCTGCACGGGCAGCGTGTAATCCCGTTTTGATTGCTGCACCTTTACCACTGTTTTTTTCATGCGTGATGACTGACACCCAGTCTTCCCGGTTAGCGATATCCTCTATCACTGTTGCACAATGTTGATCACTGCCATCATCAATCAACAAACATGGTATCCGGTATTTTCCTAGCTGATTAATAACACCGGATAATGGCATTTCGTGATTGTAGACCGGAACAACAACACAAGGTTTGAATTCACTTTGGCTATTCATGTCGTTGTAAAATAAAGCCGACCGGAGCTGTATTCCTGATCTT
>DRLZ01000099.1 GCA_011322755.1 Crenotrichaceae bacterium | reverse complement strand
GAACAATCAGGCGTCAATGGACAGTTTATCTTCACTCGCACACATGACTTGTCAAGAGCGCTTACAGTTCGGTTCACACTGTCTGGAACAGCAGAGAAAGGAGTTGATTATACTGAGGTAACACGTGAAGTTCACTTTAACGCAGGGGAGTCAGAAAAATCTGTTTCGATTACCCCGATAGATGATACTGAGATTGAACAAACCGAGAAAGTAACAATTATATTATCGCTAGGTATTGATTATTTTCTTGGCAATCACATCACTGATACAATCGACTTGATCGATAATGACTCTCAAAGTCCAGCGACAACCCCGCCACAACAAGATGCAATTGTACTATCGAGTACCACTACAACCAATGTAACAAGTGTTGATAATTTTACATCCTCGATAAGTATACCCATAACAGCTGGTATCGATGATGTAGAAGAAAAACCCACTCAACAAGTGATTATAGGCAGCAAAGATCTAGATTTAGTACGTTCAGGCGGAAATCAAACTGTGGGTCTCCGATTCAATGGACTGGAGATTCCACAGGGTGCTTCCATTGTTTCTGCCTATATCCAGTTTACTGCAAGCAGTATTCGCATAGAACCGACAGTGTTAACTATTGAAGGAGAAGCTGCTGGAAATGCAGCAACATTTGCTCGTGTGAACGGCAATGTGTCATCCAGGCAAAGAACATTCGATAACATTCAATGGATTCCGCAACCATGGCTTGTAATAGGAGAATCTGGCAGTAAACAGCAAACACCTGATATTTCATCACTACTTCAGGAAATCATTGACCACCCCGACTGGTCAATTAACAATTCAGCTGTCATTATTATGACAGGCACAGGTAAACGTGATGCATACTCATTTGAGAGTAAGTCATCTGCGGCTCCTGTTCTTTTTGTGGAATTCAGCAACGGAAATACGAATCAACCACCGAAAGCTCTTATTACCTCACCGGCAGATGGAACAAATTTTACAGTGGGGAACAACATCAGCTTTACTGGAACAGGTTCTGATACAGAAGATGGCAGCGTCACTGCAAGCCTGGCATGGTATTCAAATATTGACGGTTTCCTTGCAACCGGAGGTTCTTTTTCAACGGCCGGGTTAACTGAAGGAACACATGTCATTACCGCGACAGCAACTGATAGCAATGCCAAGACAAACAGCTACAGCATTACTGTTGATGTACTCCCCCCAGGTGAAGCAAAACTGATTTCAATCCCTATTCAACATGGCACTGATGATGTCGAAGAAAGATCATCTGGTAGAGTTATCCTTTACAGTCGGGATATTGATTTAGTACGTTCCGGAGGAAATCAAACAATTGGCCTGCGTTTCAACGATGTCACAATACCTCAAGGGAGTACAGTTATTGATGCCTATATTCAGTTTACTGCGTCAAATACCAAAACAGAGGCAACGGATTTATTTCTGGAAGGGGAAGACGTTGATAATGCAGACGCCTTTAGATTTAGCAATGATGACGTATCAAACAGACCAAGAACATTATCAAGTGTCGCATGGTCACCACCTGCATGGACTAAAAGAAAGGAAGCCGGGACTAAACAACAAACTCCTGATTTAACGCCTATTGTTCAGGAAATTATTGATCGATCCGGGTGGGAAAACAGAAATTCAATGGCATTTATTATTACTGGCTCTGGAAAACGTGAGGCATATTCATTTGAGGGTAATCAGACCTATGCGCCTGTACTACATATCGAATATCAATAAACTTTCAGGTTCCTACAGAACCTTAAGGCAACTACTTTTTATTTTGAATTCAGGAGTCATAATAAAAAGCGTCTCAAAAATCTATAAAGGCGGATCGCACTTAACTTATTACACAGAAAATATGGCACGCCCGGAGGGATTCGAACCCCCGACCAACCGGTTCGAAGCCGGTTACTCTATCCAGCTGAGCTACGGGCGCAGAGTAGATCAATCGAGCGCAGTATAATACCACATACCTGACCAGTATAAAGGAATTGATTGGCTGTTTATGTAACACGTCAATACGTATGATCTGCTCTTGCAATTGCACGGTGACCGATGTCGCGTCGATAGTAAGCATGATCCCAATCAATCAAATCGACTGCGCTGTAGGCTTTCTGACCTGCCTGTGAAATACTCGCACCCAGTGCCGTCACACAGAGTACACGTCCACCAGCCGTAACAACCTCATTATCTTCCAGACGCGTCCCGGCATGAAAAATTTTTATGTCATCGAGTGACTGCTCTGTCAATCCTGAAATCACATTCCCCTGGGTATAACTGCCCGGATAACCACCTGCGACCATAACCACTCCCAGCGCAGCCCGGTCATCCCATAGCAAATCTGATTGTTGATGTAAATTGCTATCAATCGCAGCATCCAGCACATCAACCAGATCGCTTTGCAAGCGCATCATCACCGGTTGGGTTTCAGGATCCCCCATGCGGCAATTATATTCCAGCAACTTTGGCGTTCCATCATCTGTGATCATTAAGCCCGCATATAAAAACCCTGTATACGGAGTTCCTCGTTCCTGCATTCCAAGTAGCGTGGGTTCAATGATCTCACGCATCACTCTTTCGTTTATTTCTGGAGTAATCACAGGTGCTGGAGAATACGCACCCATACCGCCAGTATTTGGACCAACATCACCTTCATCTCGGGTTTTATGATCCTGTGAGGTAGCAAGCGGCACTGCTGTTGTTCCATCTGCTATGACAAAAAAGCTGGCTTCTTCACCTTGCAAGAATTCTTCGATAACAATCTGTTGCCCAGCAATACCAAACGCTTGACCTGATAACATCTCGCCGGCTGCCGAAATTGCTTGTTGTGTGGTATGTGCAATCACAACACCTTTTCCAGCGGCCAATCCATCTGCTTTAACAACAATCGGCATTGTCTGCTGCAGTATATAGTTTGTGGCCGCGTCTAATTCAGTGAATACTTGATATTCTGCTGTCGGAATTCCATAGCGCGCAAAAAAATCCTTGCTGAAGGCTTTGGAGCCTTCCAGTTGCGCACACGCCTGACTCGGACCAAAACATCGCAAGTCTTGTTCTTGAAAACGATCAACGATTCCTGCAACCAGAGGGACTTCCGGGCCAACAACCGTCATCTCAATGCTATTTTTCTGTGCGAATGTGATGAGGCCATCAATATCAGTCACTTTCAGGTCGACATTGTACAGATTATCCTCCAGTGCAGTCCCTGCATTACCAGGCGCAACATAAACTTTATCTGCACGCGCTGATTGAGCCAGTTTCCAGGCCAGCGCATGCTCACGACCGCCATTGCCGATTACCAGAATATTCATTATGATCTGATTAATGTCTGAAATGACGAACAGCCGTGAATACCATTGCGATACGATGTTCATTTGCAGCCGCAATCACTTCTTCGTCACGAATTGAACCACCAGGCTGAATGATTGCGCTCACACCTGACTCAGCTGCCTGATCAATGGTATCTCTGAAAGGAAAAAATGCATCGGAAGCCATCACTGTGCCAGCGATTTCCAAACCTTCATCTGCAGCTTTAAGTGCCGCTACTTTTGATGAATAGACGCGGCTCATCTGACCAGCGCCTACACCGATTGTTTGACAATTCTTGCAATACACAATTGCATTTGATTTAACAAATTTAACAACCTTCCAGGCAAACATCAAATCAGCCCACTGTTTCTCGTCAGGCTGTAACTCACTTACAACCCGACAGTCGTCCTGGGTTACCACAGCCTGATCCAGATCCTGAACAAGCAAACCACCACGTACTTTTTTATAATCCCAGACATAACCATTGCCAACACTCCACTCGCCTGTTTCCAGTACTCTGATATTCGGTTTGGCTGCCAGTTTATTTCGTGCAGCATCAGTGATTGTTGGCGCCAGAATCACTTCAATAAAACGACCATCAATCGCAGTTTGCGCAGTCACTTCATCCAACGCCTGATTGAAGGCAATAATCCCACCAAAAGCAGATGTTGGGTCTGTTGCATGTGCAAAATGATAAGCAGTCAGTAAATCATCAGCCTGTGCAACACCACAGGGATTCGCATGTTTGACAATCACACACGCTGGTCTATCAGAAGAAAATGATTTAACACATTCCAGCGCTGTATCCGCATCAGCAATGTTGTTGAATGACAGTTCTTTACCCTGCAGTTGATTTGCAGTTGCAATGGTACCAGCAGGCGCAGTGGTTTCTACGTAGAACGCTGCTTTTTGATGCGGGTTTTCGCCATAACGCATAATCATTTTCCGATCCACACCTAAAGTTAATTGTGCAGGAAAGCTCTCAGTCTGCTGATGTTGCAAATAATCTGAAATACTTGCATCATAGCGCGCTGTGTGCTGAAAGCCTTTCAAGGCAAGACGAAAACGGGTGTCCAGAGTCACAGATCCCAAGTCACCTATTTCTTGTACAACAGCCTGGTAATCAGCCGGGTCAGTTATCGCTGCCACTCGACTATAATTTTTGCAGGCAGCACGCAACATCGCTGGGCCACCAATATCTATATTTTCTATTGCCTGCTCTAACGTACAATCAGCCTTGGCAATGGTTGCTTCGAAAGGATAAAGATTAACAACAACCAGATCGATAGCATCAATTTCATGCTCAGCCATCACTGCATCATCAATTGGCTGGCGACCAAGAATTCCGCCATGTATTTTAGGATGCAGAGTTTTAACACGACCATCCATGATCTCAGGAAAGCCTGTATACTCAGAAACTTCCGTCACAGGTATTTTTTGTTCCGCGAGTAGTCTGGCAGTGCCTCCAGTTGACAATATCTTGATGCTGAGATTATCAAGACTACGACAAAACTCCACAATTCCTGTTTTATCTGAAACACTGACTAACGCAGTTTTAGCTTTAAGCATAATAATCTTCGCTGGATTGACTAACTGAAATACAGAACTATCTTTAGAGGGAAAATAATGTTTACAGATTACTCTATATCATATAAATCTATTTTCTTGCGCAAAGTGGTACGACTAATCCCTAATATTCTCGCAGCTTCGCTTTGATTTGAATCTGACTTTTCAAGTACGGCTTTGAACAAACCTTTCTCAACTTCACTCATCACCATATCATACAACCCCGTTACCAGTTCACCATTCAGATTTGAGAAATAACACTCAACAGCATCATTCACCTGCTTAGACAATGGGATATTATTGGTATACATTGGCTTGTACCTAGTTAACATAGAAATTATCTGGTTGCTTAATTCTTATTATCAAACCGCCAAGAAGTTCTTTCATTTTTTTCCTCTAGTGAGCCAAAAACCTTAAAGACAGTTATAACCCACCCCCTACAGTACGAATCACTGACAACATGTGATTCAGGCAAAAACACCTTCTGACATAAAAGCCTTCCTCAGCCTGTAAACAAAATTCAAACCAGTTTGACAATCATTCGTATTATTAATTAACTACCCAATTAGATTTTGTAAATTCTCTAGCCGCTGCATTTGCTTTTTCGGGCAATCTTCTAGAAAAATGTGCTTGTCAATCTGTATTGATTTTGTGTTCAAACAGTCTAGATACCAGCGAATATGTTTACGTGCTATCCGCACACCCATGTATGAGCCATAAAAGTGATGCAATTCTGCAACATGGGACCGCATTATTTCTAAGACATCGCACAAAAAAGGTTTTTTAATCACTTGATTACCAGAGAAATATTGACTTATTTCATCAAATATCCAAGGCCTCCCACACGCTGATCGCCCGATCATGATAGCATCTGCTCCAGTGATTTGAAGTACTCTTTTAGCCCTTTGTGGACTATCAATATCGCCATTTGCAATAATGGGCATTGAGACATTCTGCTTAACTTTTTGAATCGTCTCGTATTCTGCTTCTCCCCTAAAAGCACAAGCGCGTGTTCGGCCATGAATTGTAAGTGCTTGTATACCAGAATTTTCAGCAATTCTGGCAATATTCACAGCATTGCGATTGTTTTTATCCCAGCCAGTTCTGATTTTAAGCGTAACAGGGACATTAACCGCACACGTCACTTGTGTGAGAATCTGTTCGACTAGTATTTCATCTTTCAATAAAGCGGAACCAGCAGCCTTAGTACACACTTTTTTTGCCGGACACCCCATATTAATGTCAATAATTTGTGCGCCCATGTCAACATTGTAACGCGCAGCGTCTGCCAGCTCTTTAGCCTCTGTTCCAACCAGTTGCACAGCTCGCAAACCATTTTCGCCATCATGATTCAGACGTAACTGACTTTTTCTTGATTTGCGTAACCGTGGATTTGCTGACACCATCTCAGAAAAAGCAAGACCCGCCCCAAACTGACGACAAAGCTGTCGAAATGGTTGATCAGTAATTCCTGCCATGGGCGCCAAAATCACCTGCGATGGAATTTCATATGAACCAATCTTAAAGACTGGAACTGACAAACTAGATGTATTATCCTTTTCGGGCGTAGACATTGTCATTATTCTGCATTAATAACGTAATATTTGGTGTGAATTCAACTTGAAAGTATAATATTATCCCATTAAATCAAGTCCACATTAGGTCTACCCCCCAAACAACCAACAAAATATTAACTTCAATCAGAAAACGAACGAACACGCATCACTTAGATCACACGACAATCAATTTTTTCATATTTAATAATTCACACATACACTACCTCCATGCTTGATCATCAAAATACTCAACCAAACATCGTTGTCGCAGCAATGTACAAATTTGTTCAGTTGCCTGACTATACAGAAATGCGCGCATCACTCCATAAATATTGCACTGACCTCAATATTAAAGGCACAATCTTACTGGCACAAGAAGGACTTAATGGTACGGTAGCCGGTAGTCGTCCTGCGATTGATGCGCTCATCGACTATCTTCATTCAGACTCTCGTCTTACTGATCTTGAAGCCAAGTTTTCATTAGTCGATGATATGCCATTCTTGCGCATGAAGGTAAAATTGAAAAAAGAAATTGTTACCATGGGCATTCCAGAAACCGATCCAACTGAGCTCAACGGTCAGCGCGTTGATGCAAAAGACTGGAATACCTTAATTTCCGACCCTGAAGTGCTTCTTATCGACACACGCAATGAATACGAGTATGGCATTGGTACTTTCAAAAACGCCGTTTCACCTGAAACACAAACATTCAGGGAATTTCCAGCCTATGTGAAACACCACCTGAACCCACAAAAACATAAAAAAATTGCGATGTTTTGTACCGGCGGTATCCGTTGTGAGAAATCTACAAATTACTTGCTTAAACAAGGCTTTGAAAATGTATACCACTTAAATGGTGGAATTCTAAAATATCTTGAAGAGATTCCTGGAAATGAGAGCCTGTGGGAAGGAGACTGTTTTGTGTTTGATGGCCGAGTCTCTGTTGATCAAAACTTGCAAGAAGGCGAGTATGAACAGTGTTTTGCATGCCGACACCCTATTTCTGCTGAAGACATGCAATCAAGTCATTACGTAGAAGGTATTTCTTGCCCTCATTGCATCAATACTGTCAGCAAACATAACCGTGCGCGATTTATTGAGCGACAACGTCAGATTACACTTGCAAAAAGTCGCAACCAACAACATTTGGGGGTAAACCCGCGAATAGAATCAACTGCCGACAAAAACACAGCGTCAGGGATCAAACAAAGCTAGAGTCATTTATTTCTTTATAAACAAAACCTTAAGAAGAATAAAACGGCCAGTTATACTAATTCACCTGGCAACAAACAATTATTCAGCCATCTATCAGTAGAAATCAGCCTAATGCACTGCTATAATTATCGGGATCTGTTCATCTATCGATGTTTTGGCAGACAAGCTGGTGTAGCTCAGTTGGTAGAGCAGCTGATTTGTAATCAGCCGGTCGGTGGTTCGAATCCTCTCACCAGCTCCAAACTCAAAAGCCCAGTTGTTATGTAACAACTGGGCTTTTTCAATGTCTTTGTATCTTTACAATACTTCCGGTCTGGTACAGGAACTCCATCAACCATTACTGCACTAAGCAAGAGATCAATTGCGCTGTAAAGAAGCTACCTGATAACGAAGAGATCTAACTTCGTCCAGCAACTCAAGCGCTAATGCAGCTCCAGCAAGATTGACACCAAGATCGTGTTGCAATCGAACAGCCGTTTTTACCCGTAGCAAACAATCTCCTGTAAATTGCCAGCGAGTAATGGTGATATGAGATTCTATCGGCTCAATGATTCCATGTTCTATCATCGTAACAATCTGCTCAGCAGGTAGAGAACAACTGCGGCATAACTCTGCCAGTGACACCGCATGATGATCGTCCATGACCACACCGGAAAATACTCTGTCTTCATTTTCCATCATCACACCCCCAATTTAGCACGCGGATTAAAATGATTGCTTTCCTGTTGCAAGCTCTTATATAGAGACTTTTCTTTCTGACTTAATCTCTCTGGTAACACAATTTCCAGTGTGACATAAAAATCACCAGGTGGCTTACCAGGGATACCGCGTCCTTTTAGTCGCATACGTTTGCCACTCGAACTACCCGCAGGAATTGTTAAATCAACCTTACCATCAGGAATTGGAATCTGGACTTTACTACCCAACGCAGCCTCCCATGGAGCAATCGGCAGCTCCAAAGCAATATCACGACCATCAACATGATAGATTGAATGTGGATTAAAATTGATTTCCAGATACAGATCACCAGCCTGCCCTTCACCAATACCTGGGCTACCCTGCCCCTTAAGGCGAATATTCTGTCCTTCCTTGACACCTTTGGGTATCTTTACATTTAGAGTCCGTTCTTTAAGTTCAGGCCGACCATCATTTCCCAATACTGTGGATCGCAAGGTCAAACTTCGTGACGCACCCTGGTAAGCATCTTCAACATCAATAAAAACTTTCGCATGACTGTCTTCACCCTGAACATTCGCTCCAGGCCGATAACTTCCTCCGCTGGATGTAAATCCTCCAGCTCCGCGTCCAAATAGCTGATCAAAAAAATCACTGTAATCAGCAGCGTTAAATTGCTCATTCGTATATCCGCCGCCATGAAATTCAAAACCAGCATCCCAGTCAGGTGGAGGCTGAAAACCATCTTGTCCGGCTTTCCAGTTAGCTCCAAGCTGGTCGTATGCAGTACGTTTTTCCGGATCTTTTAACACTTCATAAGCTTCTCCAACTTCTTTGAAGCGTTCCTCCGCATCTTTCTCCTTACTAACATCAGGATGATATTTACGCGCCAATTTACGATAAGCACGTTTAATCTCATCCTGAGAGACATCTTTAGCAACCCCTAGTATCTGGTAATAATCTTTATATTCCACAGTGATAGATTTTCATAATCATTTGCTACATTGTCTAATATCAATAGCGTAAAAACAAGCTGGTAAGCAGAGCAATCTATATTCTTTGCTCATCATCTTCGTTATAGTCATATATGGGCAACCAGAGCAAGTTTACAAGAGCCCGAATACAAAGCCAGCTATCATTACTCATACCCTAAATTTTAACAAATAACAGGCGGTTCATTCGATATGAGGGAGTGCTGCGACTGTAAATAATTTTAGCTGGCCGTATTCAGTGCATGCACCATCCTCCCAAGTGTAATCATCGCCTGTTCCAGAGTATCATTCCACGGCTGTGCACAATTAAGTCGGATAAAATGACGGTATTTCTGGGTGGCGGAGAAGATTGGTCCTGGCGCAATACTAATCCGCCCAATCAAAGCTTGCTGACAGAGTTTAAGTGAATCCACTTTAGCAGGCAGTTCAATCCAGATAACAAAACCACCTTGAGGCTGAGTAACCCGGGTTCCTACCGGAAAATATTTTCCGACAGCACGAATCATAATTGCTACCTGACGCTGATAATCACGCCGCACCTGGCGCAGGTAACGGTCGTAACTGCCTTGTTTCAGAAAATCAGCGATCGCATATTGCGCCAGGGTTGAGGTTGCCAGACTGGTGACATATTTTCGGTACTCGATTTGTTCACGATATTGTCCAGGCACGATCCAACCGACTCGAAGTCCCGGAGACAGACTTTTGGAAAAGGAAGAACAGTACAGAACTTGTTCACCAGAGCCAAAAGCACTCACCGCTCGGGGTCGTTTCGTATCAAACCCAAGATCACCGTAGATGTCATCTTCGATCAAAGGTATCCGGGCTTCACCGAGCAAGGTGAGCAGTGCCTGTTTGTTCTCATCCGGCATGGTGCAACCCAAAGGGTTACTGAAATTAGGCACCAGCGCACAAGCTTTAACCGGCCATTGCTCTAACGCAAGAGACAGTGCAGCCAAACTGATTCCTGTCTGTGGATCAGTTGGTATTTCCAGGGCTTTCATCCCCAATGTTTCTATCGCTTGCAGCAATCCGTAAAAAGCCGGGGACTCTATAGCAATAATATCACCCGGCCCTGCAATAGTCTGCAAACTCAAGGTAAGTGCCTCCTGACAACCACTTGTAATAATAATTTCATCAGCATTGACCTGGCAGCCTGCTTCTGCCATGCGCCGCGCAATCTGTCGGCGTAATTCAGGATTGCCAGGCGGAAATTGATAAGTTGAGAGTTCATTACCATATGTTCTCGCCATTGACGACAGTGAACGCTGAATCGCACGGGTAGGCAAAAAGCTCGCGTGAGGAACTGCTGCACCCAGTTGCACAAAATCTGGCTCGTTTGTAGTTTGTACCAGTCGCAATACCAGTTGCTGCCCGGTCACAGGTGTCGGTCGTCTTAATGGACGTGACAGCGCCGGTAGTTCCGGTATTGGCCAGATTTGAGCGCGGACATAATAACCAGAGCGCGGACGTGCTTCGATACGTCCATCATCTTCCAGCAATCGCTGTGCCAGCACAATGGTGGATATACTGACTCCAAATTGCTGACTCAGCTTGCGTACACCAGGTATGCGATCACCCGGCAGGTACAAACCCTGATCGATTTGATCAGCAATTTGGTCGGCAATATCTTCATAGAGTTTCTTCATTGATCTGCAATATCGATTTAAATCCAGTACAGATGGTTCAAACACAGAGGCGTACAGATCTTTATATCAACAAACTGTACCGTATAATTATATTATAATCTGAATCTGTATTGTTAAGAGTTTGCTGGTTATTATGTACTCTTGTCAATCTTTACATTTTGAGGACTGCGTGAGACAGGAAACACAAGGTATCATTAACGGTTTTGCATTGTTGGTAACAGCAGGCATTGCAATATTTGCGTTAACACTCCCCGCGACACGTTATGTTGTTAGTTATCTTGATCCTTTTCTGGTTGGTCTGGGGCGATTTGTGTTTGCAGGATTCATTGCCGCAATGATAGTAACAGCATTAAAAGTACCAGTGCCAACACAAAACCAGGTTGTACAATTAATCATCGTTGCACTGTGGGCTTCCCACTCTGTTCAGCGCTGGCAATGACTACATTACCAGCAACACACGGCGACGTTGTCCGCGTCAGCCAGATTCAATTGTTGCAACCGTTTCTTACCTTAATTGCGTCAACGCTGCTACTCGGTGAACGTGTAGATAACAGAACATTCATATTTGTCGCCTTGATAATGGTGATTGTTGCCCTTAGCAGAATGATGCCGATCAACAAAACAACAGTATCAGCAAACAGAAAGAAATTAATCAATGACCATTCAGCATAAAATATCGTTGTATCAAGTTGATACTTTTACCAACAAGGCTTTCTCAGGTAACCCCGCCGCAGTGTGCTTGTTACCTGAAGCCCGGAATACTGACTGGATGCAGGCAGTTGCCACAGAAATGAACTTGAGTGAAACAGTTTTTGTAACAACATGTGATGATGGTTTTACATTACGTTGGTTTACACCCGTTGTGGAAATCAATTTATGTGGTCATGCGACGCTGGCAACCGCGCATGTGTTGTGGGAGCAAGGTATTTTGAGAACAAATCTTAGCGCACGTTTTCATACCAAAAGCGGAATACTGCAGGCGAAACTATCTGCTGGCTGGATCCAGCTTGATTTTCCTGCTGAACTAGCGACTGAGTTACTGGCTCCCAAGGCATTGTTGGTAGCATTAAATCTTGCTGAGACACCTGTATTGTGTACCGAGCTGGATTATTTAGTAGTGTTGGCTTCTGCAAACGCAGTAAACGAATTATCACCTGACTTTTCATTATTGAAAAGTCTGAATCGCCGTGGTGTCATTGTAACGGCTCCAGCGAGTGAACCCGGTCTGGATTTTGTATCGCGCTTCTTTGCACCAGCACTCGGAATTGATGAAGATCCGGTGACTGGCGCCGCGCATTGTGTCCTGTATCCATACTGGTGCGAACGCTTGAACAAAGCAAGTCTGACTGCTTTTCAGGCATCAAAACGCGGAGGACTGATTAAACTTCAAGGACGCGGAACACGTGTGTTGATTTCTGGTCAAGCGGTCACGGTCATGTCTGGAGAGCTTCATGCGTAAATCAGCGCTGTGCTGGATAAATGGGCAACTGATACCAGCCAGTGAGGCGAGCATCTCTGTATTTGATCACGGTCTACTCTATGGTGATGGTATATTCGAAGGAATTCGTTTTTACAATAACCACGCTTTCCAGCTAGCTGCCCACTTAACCCGACTGGCAGATTCAGCAGCGGCAATTTGCTTGCTGATACCGTATTCACAGGAACAATTGACTCAAGCTGTTACTGAACTGGTAGAAATATTTCCAGATTCAACAGGCTATCTGCGTTTGATTGTCACTCGAGGCACAGGGCCACTGGGTTTAAATCCAGACAGTTGCACACAACCCACAGTGCTTATCATCGCTGATCATCTACTAATGGTTAATCAGAACCAGCGTCAGCAAGGAATTAGGCTCATGATAGCGTCAACAAGGCGAACACCAACCGACAGTCTTGATGGTCGCATCAAAAGCCTTAACTACCTGAATAATATTTTGGCACGCATTGAGGCAAACCAGGCTGGATTTGATGATGCGATCCTGCTGAATCAGAGTGGTTTTGTTACAGAGGCAAGTGCAGCAAACCTGTTTATCGCACGTGATGGACATCTTTACACACCGCACACAGCAGATGGTGCCTTGCAAGGAATTACACGTGAGATTGTCATCAAGCTGGCCTCAGAGCAGACGTTACCCGTTTCTGAAACTGCATTAACAGCGTATGACATGTATACCGCGGATGAATGTTTTCTAACGGGTACGGGTGCTGAACTGATTGCAGTACGTGAAGTTGATGGGCGTTTGCTACGCCAGTGTCCCGGGCCGGTATTGACTACGCTGACAAGGTTATTTACAGAGTTAATCCATCGACAAACATCCTGAAAACAGGCACCAAAATCAGCAAAGTTTTTATCCTTTTCAAAAAAATTCAAGTACAAACAACAGGGAGTCTATTAACAAAATGAACTTACATCACTTATGCTATACATTATTATATCTGTCGCTGGCCGCATTATTAACAATGACTGGCTGTGCTTCTAATACACCAAACAACCATAAACCAGCAATCGCCGTCACCAAATCAGCCGATCGCAGCCAGATTGTGTACGCTACACGTGGTCATGGTGAACCAACGATTGTCTTTGTGCATTGCTGGACTTGCGATCACAGCTTTTGGGATGCACAAATCGAGTATTTTTCCAAACGCTATCAAACAGTTTGGCTAGATCTTGCAGGACACG